>JAPPLY010000034.1 GCA_028819305.1 Bdellovibrionales bacterium | reverse complement strand
TTGCCGGAACAAGAAACAAATTTAAACGCGCTTCTTTCAATACTTTTTTACGATGCTCATAGGAATTGAGCTGAATGGATTCCATTGATTTAATTTTAAAAGGCTCAATTAAAGTTTTGAATTTATACATTTTTATAAAAACCTAATAAAAAAACATTTGATGATTGTTGAATTTTCTTATTTTCCAGTTTGCTTATATAAGCAGTCAAGAAAAATAAAACAATATCTGATTATATTTCCAAAATTAGGGCCTTTTATTTCGCCAAAGTCAGGGTAAGTTCCCTGATGTGACAAAGACATTACGAGTATCCTGTTGGCTGTTAAAAGTAAAGGCCACTTTAATGTAGTGCCATCCAACAGGAAAACAAAAAGAGTTTAAACGATTAGCCCACTCTATAATTATAAGATATGTATTTTCCGGTTCTGAAAAAATATCCCAAAAACCCGTTGATTCTAAATCGTCATCATCCTTTATGCGGTATAAATCTATATGCCTCACAAAACCATAATCAGTAATATAGTGATTTTGAATAGAAAAAGCAGGTGAACTAACCTTGTCTTCTTTCCCCCTATTTTTTAAAGACATATCTTCATTTAATAAAAAATGCGTTAAGGTTGTTTTACCCACTCCCGGAGGTCCTTCCAATAACAAAACTTGAGGTGTTTTAAACAAAGACCTTAATTCCTTGGAAAAAACATTCATATCCTGTAAACGCAGTTTTTTTTCAATACAAATAGATTTCATATATATTATACCAGTCCGGTTTAATAAGAGTGTCTCAATTTTTGTAAAACAACAGGTAAAATATCTTTTAGGTCTTGAGCCATTAAGCTATCCTGATCTCTACCGGAGGATACCCATTCTTCGGCTAATTTTCCATGAACAAAAGCCGCCACAGCGGCGGCAGAAAAAACATCTATAGATCGAGCCATCAAAGCTCCCATAAAGCCCGCCAACACATCTCCTGTTCCCGCTTTAGCCAAAGCCGCATTTCCCGTGGGAACAATCCAACACTTCCCCCCCCTCGCCAGGACAGAATGAAAACCTTTTAGCAAAACAAGACCACCTGTTTGCTGACTGGCCTTTATAGCATAAGAACAACGATCTCGATCTATCTGCTTCCCTGTAATATTAAACAATCGAGCCAACTCGCCACTATGAGGAGTCAAAACCCAATGGGAAGGTACAGGAAAGAGATTTTCTCTTATACACACAGTAAAAGCATCCGCATCCACAACAACCGGAAGCCCTGTTTTTCTTAAAGATAATAAAATCTTTTTTGTTTCTCCATCTACTCCAAAACCAGGGCCAATAAGCACAGCAGTTTTCTTTTTCAAAAGATCAGGATCAGACAAATCTTGTGTTAGTACCTCTGGAATATTTTTATTTAAAGAAAACTTGCTTGAAGCATCTGCATTTTTACCAGCCCATGTAACATAACCCGCACCCATACGATACGCAGAAAGAGCTGCTAATTGCCCCGCTCCCCAAAAACCTTCGCTTCCCGCTAAAACCAGTAAATGTCCATGCTGAGCTTTATGATCCGCCGGTTCACGCCTAGGAAGTTTGGAAGATACCCATGATTCTGTTATTAAAAATTGAGTACAGGTTTGAGAATGTAATAAAACGGGAGGGAACCCGATAGAAAGCACCTTTAACTTCCCTGTATGAGCAGGCCCATCCATCAAGTAAAAACCAGGTTTCGCTAATCCAAATGTAATAGTAAGACGCGCTCTTATAGCCTCTCCTTTAATCTGCCCCGTATCTACATTTAAACCAGATGGAGTATCTAATGAAATGATACTTTTACCTGTTAAATTAGCCCATTTTATTAAATCCGCATAAAAACCTTCAATAGGACGTATTAGTCCAATACCAAAAATAGCATCCACAATAAGGGAGCATTGCGCACCTGCTTCTTTTATTTTTTCTATATCTTTTAAAGCTTGAAAAAAAATACTACCAGTTGGTTGCTTTTGTGATTCACATATCCATTTTTCCAGTCTTTTTTTTTGCTTTTTTACCAGAGGAGAGTGAGTCATTTCAGGAGAAAATATTTTTACACAAACCCCTTCAGATAAGAGATGACGAGCCACAACCAAACCATCACCTCCATTATGCCCAGGTCCACATAGGATCATAACAGAGGAGGAAGTAGGATCTATATAATTTTTTTCTTTAAGATAAAAAAGAATTTCTTTAGCTGATAAAGCCCCTGCCGTCTCCATTAATACTTCTGCACTTAAGCTATAATGGCTTTGAGATAGACGGTCTATCTCAGTACCATAAGCGGCTTTAGCTAAAGGAGTAAAATGAGATATATTATTTTTTTGATCCATTCCCAGCAACTCCGGTTGTCCCAGTAGCTCCGGTTGTCCCAGCAACTCTGGCTATCCCAGCAGCTCTGGATGCAGGATTTAGGTTATGGTTCAATAAGTTAGCTATTTTATCTGCAGAGTTTTGAATAAACTGCTTATCCTGTCCTTCCACTAATACCCTTATAACCGATTCTGTTCCTGAATATCTAACACAGATTCGCCCTTTATTTTTTAGTCCTTTTTTTATACCCTCTATCATTGTATTGTATCCGGTAATCATCTGCAATTCCCGCTTCCTTTTTATTTTTACAGACCGATGCACTTGAGGAATAGACACCAAAACCTGACTTAATTCTGATAGTTTTTTATTTTCCGCTCGCATAACCGCCAATACATTCAAGGCAGCTATACAAGCATCACCTGTAGTGCTTTGACTAAGGAAAATAATATGACCAGAAGGCTCTCCTCCTAATGAAATATTGTTTTGCCTCATGTATTCCACAACATTACGATCACCAGGTTCTGTCCGTTCCACTTGAATCCCTTTTTTCTTAAGCATGATCTCCAGACCCATATTAGACATGGAGGTAGCCACCACTTTAGGGGATTTTAACTCCCCTTTTTTTTGTAAACTCAAGGCGCAAATACCAAGTATATGATCTCCATCCACAAGATTTCCCTTTTCATCCGACATAATGACTCTATCACCATCTCCATCAAGACTAATACCTACATCCGCCTTATAATCTAAAACAGCTTGTTTTATTTTATCTGTATGCAAAGCCCCCGCCTGCTCATTAATATTATACCCAGTAGGTTTATTACCGATAACAAAAATTTCTGCACCCAGTTCCTCAAAAATTTTTGGTGCCACTTTGTAACAAGCTCCATGAGCACAATCCAATACAACACGCATACCATCCAAGGTCATGTTCAGCGGAAACGTATTTTTTACATGAACAATATACCTTCCCGCAGAATCGTCAATACGACGGCTGCGACCTATTTTATCACAAGAGACTATAAGCTGATTTAATTTATTGGAAAAAACAATCTCCTCAATCGCCTCCTCCATCTTTTTAGACATTTTAAATCCGTGCGCATCAAAAAATTTTATTCCATTGTCATAATACGGATTATGAGAAGCAGATATTACAATACCCGCTTCCGCTCTCATATTTTGAGCTAAAAAACCAATACCTGGTGTAGGTAAAGGACCTGTCAACTGAACCCATACACCCATAGAGTTTAATCCACTGGCCAGAGCTTGCTCCAACATATAACCAGAAAGACGGGTATCCTTTCCTATGAGAACCATAGGGGCTTTTTTATTTCTACAATTTTTCCTCAATAAATAACCTAGAGCTTGTCCCACTTTTAAAACAATATCAGAACGAATAGGAAAAGAATTAGATTTCCCTCTAATACCATCTGTGCCAAAAAGTTTGCACTTCTTACCTGACAGCATAATTACCTTATATTTAGTTGTCTCTTTCCATAAGAGCTTTTCTGCTTAGTCTAATACGACCATTATCTCCCACCTGCAAGACCTTTACTCTCACCTTATCCCCCTCCTGCAATACCTCCGACACCTCCTTTATCCTTCGATGCGATATCTCCGATATATGTAACAAACCACTCGTCTTCGGCAATATCTCCACAAAGGCACCAAAAGCCGCCAACTTCTCCACTCGTCCCTCGTATATACCCCCCTCTTCCACCTCCGCACATATCCCCTCTATTATCTCACGAGCACGATCTATACGCTCCTTATCCACTGACGATATATATACCTTACCCGTATCCTCTATATTCACCTTCACTCCTGTATCCTCTATTATCTTGTTTATCACCTTACCACCAGAACCTATCACCTCACGTATCTTCTCCGGTTTTATCTGCATCACCTCTATCCTCGATGCATACCGCGATAACTCCTCCCTAGGAACTCTCAATATCTTAGCCATCTCTTCCAATATATGTAAACGCCCTTCTCTCGCCTGACTTAAAGCCTCTCGCAATACTGAAAACGATAAACTCTCCGCTTTTATATCCATTTGCAATGCCGTTATACCACCTAGCGTCCCCGCCACCTTAAAGTCCATATCTCCTAAATGATCCTCATCTCCCAATATGTCCGATAAAATCACCACTCTCTTTGATCCCTTCTCCCCTCTTTTCTTATCTCCTTCTTTCTTATCCCCTTTTTTCTCTTCCTGAATCAAGCCCATCGCTATGCCCGCCACAGGCTCCTTTATCGGCACACCCGCATCCAGCAAAGCCATACTTCCCGAACACACCGTCCCCATTGAACTCGAACCATTCGACTCCAATACCTCACTCACCACTCTTATCGTGTAGGGAAACTTACTATGATCAGGCAATACTGCCTTTAACGCCTTTTCCGCCAAAAAACCATGACCTATCTCTCTCCTACTCTGACCTCCCAGTCTCCCCGTCTCTCCTACACAATACGGAGGAAAATTGTAATGAAGTAAAAAACTCTTCTTCGAAAATCCCGATAAAGCATCCACCTTCTGCTCATCATCTCCCGTTCCCAATGTCACCGTGCCCAATACCTGGGTCTCCCCTCTCGTAAATAAACCAGAACCATGTACACGAGGAAGAAAACCCACATCACACGATATCCCCCTCACCTCGTTAGGCTTACGACCATCTATCCTCAACTGTGTATCCAAAAGATCCGACCGAGAATAATCGTATCTTAAATCACCTAAAACCTCCTCTACACTTTTCTTTACCACTTCCCCATTTAAAGAAGAAATAGGCAAGCTAAAATGAGATACCTCTTCTGGCTTCTTGCTAACTTTACCCTCTTTCTCCCACTTTTCACCCTCTTCTACCAACTGCATAACATGAACCAAAGTCTCCTCTTTTAATGTATCAAAAGCCTTATATCTCTTACGCTTATCTGATACTTTTAAGGCTCCTTTTATCTTTTCTCCACAAAATCTCTCTATCTCCTCTCTTAAACCCTTCTCTACCTTAAATCCACTCCACTCTCGTTTAGCAACACTACCCGACTTCTCCCTTAACTCCTCCTGCATATCAAACAAAGGACCCATGCTCTTATGCGCAAATTCCAACGCCTCTAAAGCCTCCTCCTCTGATACAAAACTCGCCTCCCCTTCCACCATCAATAAACCACCCCGCGTCCCAGACACGATAAAGTTTAAACTCGCCTCCCCCTCTTCTTCTAAACTCGGGTTCAGCTTTAACTCTCCACCTATTTTCACCACCTGAACACTCCCCACAGGACCCTTAAATGGTATGTCACTTATATGTAAGGCTGACGATGCTCCTATCCCTGCCAAGATACCCATCGGGAACGACCCACTGTAGCTCAACGCTGTCGCCACAATCTGCGTATCACTGCTGTATCCTTTGGGAAAACAGGGACGCAACGGACGATCTATCATCCGAGATATTAAAGTCGCCTCATACGAAGGACGACCCTCCCTACGGAAAAATCCCCCAGGTATCTTACCTGCCGAGTAAAACCTCTCCTGATACTCCACCGTCAAAGGAAAAAAATCCAAACCCGACTCCTCCCTCAACGACACCACTGTCACCAATACCTTATCCTCTCCACTGCTCACCAACACACAACCATCCGACTGACGAGCCAACAAACCGGACTCTATACTCACTTCCTTGCCCCCTAACATAACTGACGACTTGTAACACGATATACTCATTTAATATTCCTTTGTATTATGGGTTTATAATTATAGATTAACATGGATATATAGATTACTTTCTTAGAGAAAGCACTTGAATAGTTGTTCGATAAATTTTTGGATTTGTTTTTTTAATATAATTTAGAAGTCTTTTTCTCCGGCTTACTATTTTAAACAAGTCCCTCTTAGAGTGATGGTCTTTTTTATGTTTCTTAAAATGTTCTGTTAGAATACTGATCCTATTTGTTAAAAGAGCCACTTGAACCTCAGGACTACCTGTGTCTTTTTCTGATCTGGAAAATTGTTTCCGTATTTGTTCTATCTTTGATTTATCTAAACCCATATTACACTCCAGTTTTTAAAAAAGTAAGCTAAACCCAAAGGGTTTTATTTTTCCAAACTTTCCATGAATTTTAAACTTTGAATAAATGGAAAATCAATAAAAAAATTGTCTTTGTAGAGACAAGAATAAAACACGATCAGTATAGTGTTAATACCCATCGTTATTGATATATAAAAAACCTTTTTACATCCGTCAAGATAAAATCCATAAAAAATTATGTCCACTTCAGAAGCGGGGATCAAACCAGATCAGTATAATCCCTGAGGGAACACTTTTATAAATTTTGGAGATAAGAATGGCCTTAATTCCAGAAGAGCCACCATTTGTTCGTTATTATAATTCATAATACGAATCGTCTCTGCATTTTCACTTTTATTTATTTCTTTTTGCTGATCCTCAAGGGCCATTTTTAAATTTCCAGATATTTTTCCATATTTTAACCGCTTTTCATCTTCTTTTTTAACACTCACTGATGGAATATGAGGAAGAGCTTTAGAAAAGGGAATAAAAGCAGGTTCTAACATTTGTAATATTTGCCCTTGATTCAAATTCTCCTGATGGCTCCATTTATCGGCCACTTGCTGAACGGTAAGAGAGGAGTTTATATTAAAAGGAACCGATCGCAAACGAACCAGCCCCTCTAAACAAGCACCTGTGCCTAACTCATCTCCAATAAAAGAAACCCAGGAGCGAACATAACTCCCTTTACTACAAGAAAGCTCCACCCTGGCTGTTTCAGATTGAATCTCCTTAATATCTAAATCATAAAATGTCATGTCTCTAACAGGAGGAATCACCGGCTTATTTTCCCTTTTATATTCATATAGCTTCTTCCCTTTTATTTTTACAGCAGATACGAGAGGCACAGGCAAAGAAAGCGTGCCCTGACTTCTTTCCAGAACTTGTTTTACTTTTGTTATGGACAGTTGAACTCTTTTTTTTTCTATAATTTGACCGGTTTTATCCAATGTATCTGTTGTCACCCCTAAACGCAAAACGAAATGATACCTTTTATCATTTGTTAATAAATAGTTGGATAGTTTAGTACCATACCCCAGTAAAATTAATATTAATCCTTCTGCCATAGGATCTAATGTCCCGGCATGACCGACAGCCTTCTGACCGATAATATGTCGTAATGAACATACAACATCGTGACTGGTGCTACCGGCTTTTTTATTTATAAGTAAAACACCATGAATCATTATTTCCACTACTCACTTTCTATTTTCTCATTGTTGATGAATATAAGTTAGGAAGGGCAACATTTCTATACCGATTCGGTACAAGTTTATATATTTTTTTCTTCGGAGCTTAATACATAAGGTACATGGTTGATAAAAAAATTAAGTCGGGGACAAAATTTTGTTTTTAACACACGGGAAATCGTTTTTTGAATAAAAAACCTTTCTTGTTCTAAAACCAGAGACATTTCATCAGAACAGTCTTTTTCACTCATAACGGATAAAAAAACTTTAGCTGATTTCATATCATTTGCCACAGACACCTCTTTTACGGAAATAAACCCGGGAAAAGAATTTTTTTTCTTTCTAATAAAATATTCCATTAAGACTTTTTGAAGACTACGATTCAGTTTAAGGAGGCGATGGTTCATAACTACCCTTAGAAAAAACAATTAAGAGAGAGTCTCTTTTTTTATTTCTTTTTGTGTAAAGCTTTCAATAATATCACCGGGTTTTAAATCTTTACATTTAGACAAGCCAATACCGCACTCCTGTCCTTCCGAAACTTCTTTAGCTAACTGTTTAAATCTTTTCAAACTATTAATTTTACCTTCATAAATGGTATCATTTTTTCTTATTAATCTGGCCAGATGATCCCCGGCTATTTTCCCTTTAAGTACTTTACAACCAGCAATAACACCTACATTGGAAATAGGGAAGACCTGTTGCACTTCCGCTCGTCCTCCAAAAGATTCCACAATTTCAGGGTCTAGAAGACCCGCCATCATTTGTTCCACATTTTTTAATAAATCATAAATAACTGTATAAGACTGTACAGTAACAGATTCCTTTTTAATTAATTTCTGAGCGGCAGGATCTATAGCGACATTAAAACAAAGTAATACAGCGTTTCCCGTACTCGCTAATAAGACATCACTTTCGTTTACAGAACCGATATTAGCATGAATAACTTTAACCTCCACTTTCTCCGTATTAAGATCTTCAATAGAAGATTGAATAGCTTCCCTACTACCCGCAACATCTGTTTTTAAAACAATATTCAATGTTTTTAATGTACTTGTATGTGTTTTTAATAAAAGCTCCTCCATGGATAATTTATTTTCCTTTTCATCCTGTACTGATTTTTGTTCAGCTATAAGACGACGCGCTTCTTTTTCATTTTTTACAACATAAAAAGGTTCTCCCACTTGCGCTGCCTGGCTAAAGCCTGAAATTTCCACAGGCAAACCCGGTCCTACTGAAGACACGGAATGACCAATGTCATTTGTCATCTGACGGACCCGCCCCACTTTATTATCTGCAATAAGAATTTGTCCTGATTTTAAAGTTCCATCCTGCACCAGTAATGTCATTACCCAACCCCGGCCTTTCTCCATTCGGTTTTCTATAACAACACCGGTAGCAGAACGATCCGGGTTCGCTTTTAACTCATGCACCTCTGCAAGAAGCTGAATATGCTCCAACAGCTCTTTAATTCCATCTCCTTTTAAAGCGGAAATAGGGCAGAAGATAGTATCCCCTCCCCAGTCTTCAGGTATAAGCTCGTGCTCTGTAAGCTGTTTTTTTGCCTGATCTATATTACTGGTGGGAAGATCTACTTTATTAATAGCAACAATAATGGGCACTTTCGCCGCTTTAGCATGATTGATTGCCTCAATAGTTTGAGGTTGCACCCCATCATCCGCAGAAACCACAATAACAACAATATCCGTTATTTTAGCACCTCTGGCCCTCATAGAGGTAAAAGCAGCATGACCTGGAGTATCAATAAAAGTAACATAACTGTCACTGACGGGGATACTATAAGCTCCTATATGTTGAGTAATTCCTCCCGCTTCCTGACTAGCTACACGACTCTTTCTTATACAATCCAATAAAGTAGTCTTACCATGATTAACATGACCCATAACAGTCACTACCGGAGGTTTACTTTTTTTCTCAGCGGAAAAGTCGCCAAAAAATAAAGATTTAATGACTTCTTCTTTATTTTTTACCATATTTTTCACTTCAAACCCAAAAAGAGAAGCAATCACTTCCGTGGTTTCACAATCAAAAGAAGAAGGAACATCAAGAGAAGGTAAAAGTTTTTCTTGCTTTAATTTATGTAATAAAAACTTCTTTTTAACTCCTATCTTTTTTGAAAGATCTTCAATAGAAATATGGCTATCATACATTTTTATCAATCTCTTATGTGATTTTGGAGTTGTGATCTGCGTTTTTTTAATGGACAAATCGGAAACAGGGCGTTTTTTCTTCGGCTGAAAGATAACTTCCCGTTTCCTAAAATCGGTGGCTCGAAATTGTTGAGCTTGAGTTTCTTTCTCTACAGTTTTTTTTACCTTTTTTTTCTCTACATCAGAAGTATCAATAATTTCATTTATTTTCTCCAAAACACTCTGACTTTCATCAGCTACTAAACCAGGAAGAATATGACGACTGGTAAGGGCCTTATTTGCTGATACATTTGTCGTGGGTACTTCCTCTTTTTTTTCTACTGGTGCACTTACTTGCTGCAATAGAGGGCTAGTTTTACTTTGAGTTTCTACACCTGTTGTTATATTCGTCTGCGGCAGAGCTACTTTTTGCACTCTTCTACGAATAACACCTGAACGTATAACAGGTATCTCCACCTTATCTGCTTTCTCAGAAGAAGAACCGGGTTCTTTTTGAACTGGGTTCTTTTTTCTTCTGATAACAGTGGATTTTTTTGCTAAAGGGGAGCTTGTTTGATTTTTTTTACTAAAAAAACTTTTTATCTTTTCTACATCTTCATCGTTGAGGCTTTGCATATGATTTTTAAACGACATATTGTGTTCTTTACGAAGCTTATCTAAAAGATCCACACTTTTTAGTTTTAAATCTTTTGCTAATTCATATACTTTCATAAAAAATCCTTTAAACTTTCCGCTTGAGAGACTATCGTTCAAAAACTTTTTTCTATACCAGTCCAGTTTAGAATCTCTGGTTGTCTTTTTTTCTCCGAAAGGAAAAGAGAGTTAAGCAGGACCTCATTTCTATATCAGTTTGGTATATATTTTTTGTCTATTCTCTTATTTGCGAATATCCCTTTAGATCACTCTCATTTTACTTTTTCCTGGTTATTGTTCAGTAGAGCTTCCTTTTCTGACCCCATTTTATTCGTTGGCATTTCCTGAGGAGATGGGGAGCTTTCCAGTTGGGCTAACTCTTCTTTTAACTGCCGATCAGCTTGAACTCTAATATTCTCATTTGAAGCTGTTGTTTTTTTCTGTACTTGAGTAGAAGGGGCAGAAGGAATCTCCACACCCTCTTCTTTATATTTTATGACTAGATCTTTAGCACTTTGTATCAGCTGTTCCGCTTTCTCCCTCTGATCACATCCAGGAACCAGTTGCACTCTTTCAACAGAAGATTTTGCCAGTTCTTGAAAAGAATCAATACCACATTGATAAATATTTTCGGCCATTGTTTCTGTAATACCCGGCAGCAATTTAAGATTAAAAACAGCTTTTGTTTTCCTCTCCTCAAACTCCGTCAATGACACAATATTTAAGTTCCATTTAGTTAAATTCACAGCGAGACGTACATTTTGTCCTTTTTTCCCAATAGCTAAAGATAACTGATCATCAGGCACAATAATTTCCATCTCTTTGTTTTCTTCATCCACTAATACTTTTGATATTTTTGCAGGAGCCAGAGTGTTACATACAAAACGTATAGGGTCCTCATCCCATACAATCACATCAATTCTCTCCCCTTTTAACTCCTGTGTAATATTTTGCACACGATTTCCTTTCATACCAACACAAGCCCCAACCGGATGAACGGCTGAATCTGTGCTGTAAACCGCAATTTTAGCTCTTTGTCCCACTTCCCTGGCAGCAGAAACCACTTTTACTATACCTTCATAAATTTCAGGCACTTCTTTTTCAAAAAGCTTTATCAAGTAATTGGGATGCGCCCGAGACATAATAATTTGCGGGCCACGAGTCGTTTGTCTCACTTCTAAAAGATATCCCTGGATACGATCTCCTGTATTATACTTTTCACCATAAATTTGTTCCTTTTTTGGAACATAAGCCTCTATTTTTTCTAAATCCACAACAATCATGCCCCGATCCACTCTACGAACTATTCCAGAAACAATCTCCCCTTTCCGTTTTTCAAATTCATTAAAAACCATTTCATTTTCAGCATCTTTGAGACTTTGTACGACAATTTGTTTAGCCATATAAGCATCAATCCTGCCCATAGCTTCCGACTCTAAAGGCACACCGATTTGATCGGCTACTCTTGTTTCTGGGTCTAATTTTAAGGCTTCACTCAATTTAATTTCAATCTGATCATCTATAAACTTTTTATCTTCCACTACTTCTTTGAACTCATATAGTTCAATTTGTCCGGTATCCTCATTGTATTTAACTTCAATGTCACGATAAGTACCGTATTTTTTCCTGGCCGCGGATAACAGCCCATGAACAATGGAATCTATAACCACTTTTTTATCTAAACCTCTGTCCTTACTCACTTGATCAATAAGCCTGCCTAACTCAGAGAAAGTATTTGTTATGGTGCTCATACAACTCCCCTTTTTCCTTTTTGTTTCTCTTTAAAAACAATATTAGCTTTTATAACAACATTCAAAGGAATAGTCCAATCCAATAAACCGTCACGCACACTTATTACATTATCTTTACATTGGTATAATTGTCCGCTGAGAAGGGTGGCTTGCCTTTTTCGTTCCTGTTTTTTATCATAACAAAAAACAGGTTTGCTGGTACGAACTTTTATAGTTTGTCCAAGGGCCGTAAAAAAATGCCAGTCTTTTTTTAATGATCTTTCCAAACCAGGGCTGGACACTTCGCATTCCACATCTTCCATGTTATTTGCTCGAAACAGAAATAATAAAGACTTCATAAGTTTTTCACAAAGATTTAAATCAATACCCTTTTCTACATTATCTATATACACCCTCACAAGGGAAGAGTTAAACTCGACATCATAAATACGCAAATAATGCATTTTTCCAGCTGTATTAACGAGCTGGAGAACTTTTTTCTTTTGACTTGTCTTCATATTAAAAATTCCGCCATTATATCCAAAAAAAGAGGGTCTTTTAAGACCCTCTTTACACATTTAGAGCTAACAAATAAAACAAATAAAATCAACACAAAAGTTACCCTACCGTCCCACAGAAACGGGGAGCGGGGTTCAAGGATCACAAACCGGCCTGGTCTCTCTTAAAAAAAAGAAAGCCGGCTGTAGCCGGCTTTCCCATATAAGAAGAGAGAATCGTTTTGAGGCTTAGAAATACAGTTTGGCATTTATGGAGGCAATAATCCAATTCGTCTCTTCTAGCTTAATCGGATTAAAATTGTATGTATCATATCTGTTATCATAGTAAGAATAGTCATATTTATAGTCGTAGTCGTATTTCCGATTATTAGAGCGATTATTATAAAGGTTCAACACATTTAAAAACATATTAAAACCAATAGAAACTCTTTTATTCATTTGAAAATCCACTCCAAAATTAGCTCCTAAGTCAACAGAATCCGCCTTAACCTGATTGCTACAGTATTTAAAGCTAATACCTCTACATGTATAAGCAGAATTAACATCAGCTGAATATATCCAATAGTTGTAAGATATGGCTACTCCAGCATAAGGTTTAAAACGGCGTGAAAAAGGAGTGTATTTAAGAGATAAAACCCCTGACATTTGGTGCACATCTGTTAAATAAGACTCACGGTAATTGTTTATGTTGTTTTTGTACAGATTTTCATATCCTTTATCCAATTTATGTTTAGAATAAAAAAAGCTGCTTTCTAAGATAAGCCCACTTTCATCATAAGAACCAAAAGAAACTCCAAAACTACCATAAGAGTTCACATTTTTAAGTGAGCGAGTGAGATTAGAAGATTGACCACCGTGAATACCAACATAAATGCTGTCTTCGCTTTTATCCTGTAGGGGAGTCACCACTTCGGCATAAACTTCATTGCCATCTACAATATGACCATCTTCCACCACAACAGTTTTTTGAGGTGACACTTGAGCTGTGGTTATGCCTGTATTAAATAGCTTTTTTAAACGCTCCTGCTCGTCCCTGAGTCTGGAGCTTTCCAATTTTTCTACAATCTTTTGCTCTGTCTGCATTTCCGCTTCCTGACGCGACTTTTTTAATTCAAAGGCATAAGATGTGGAAATGGGAGTCCCTAATACACGAACAACAGGCTGATGAGAAACAGATGTTTCTGTACTATGAGTGGCTTTTTGACCCACTTCTTGGTTCTGATTATTTAATATCAACACCTGTGGTTCCGCTTTTGATGATGACTTTGTAAAAACTCCTTCTTCCTCTGCTACTACAAGATCTTCTTTATCAATTTCAATAACCTCTCCTTGTGCCAACAAAGAAAAAGGAAGTATAAGTCCCATTAAAAAAAGGATACTTAGCTTTTTCATTTTCTATTACCTCCTGCATAAATTTATTTATTTTCTCCTAACTCAATAAAGATGCAAAAATGGCTTACCTCTTCTTATTTATTAAAAAATAAATATAAATATTTGAAATTACTTTATTTTTAATTTAGAAGTTAAATAGATATATGGAAAGGGAAGAAAAATTGTGTCGTTTTTTTATACAATGTTTGACACTTTTTTGTTTTTTTTCCGTTTTACCTGCAATTTTCATACTAAAATGCATTTATAGATAATTTTTTTTGATAAAATCTTCATTTTTACCTATATTTAACATTTTTTATAGCCTCGGTGGCGGAACTGGCAGACGCGTACGACTCAAAATCGTATGGCCGCAAGGTCATGGGAGTTCAAGTCTCCCCCGAGGCACTTTCTTAACTCTTTTAAGGAATACACCAATTATTTACAATGAAAAAAATAAGACTGATTTATCGTTTGCTAGGCATCGCCTTCGTACTGATATTATTTTGTACAGGGGTTTTTAGCAGCTCTATTTTTATACGGAATAAAGTAAAACGGCATAAAAAAACCTCGAGATTATTTCAGATTTTAACAAAAGTTCTTATGTATATAATGGGATTTACTATAAAAGCAGAGGGTAGAGAATATTTAAAACTAAATAAGAACTATTTAATTGTAGCTAACCATATAGGGTATATTGATATACCTCTTCTCCAGTTTTTTATACATAATAACTTTTTTATTTCACATCACGAAGTAAGAGAAGATAGCCCTTTTTTAAATTTTATAGCCAGCAAGGCGGGATCTTATTTTATAGAAAGAAGAAATTTACAAAAACTGAGAAAAGAGTTAAGAGACACAACAGAGCTTTTACAAAAAGGATTTCATGTTGTTATGTTTCCAGAGGGAACCAGCACAAATGGGGAAAAAATATTACCCTTTCACCCTCCGTTTTTTTCTATAGCTATACGCTCTAAAACACCGGTCCTTCCAGTTTATATCAATTACGAAAAAATAGAACACCAAGACCTTAATATTCAAAATAGAGACCTGATATACTGGTATGATAACAAAACTAGTTTTAAGGATCATTTTTTAAAGCTTCTCCAACTAAAATCTATAAATGTAAATGTAAAATTCTTACCCCCTTTAAATCCAGAAAATAAAACCAGCCGGTTACTGGCTAAAGAAAGCAGAGAGCAAATCCAAAAACATTTTACTGGTTTTCATTATACTGAACCAGTATAGGTTCCCATGCCTAAAGCCGTAGTACTCTACCTAACAGCCATATAGAACTTGCACCCTTCCTAACTGCTTTTCCCTTAAGAAAAAAAGAGACAACCTAAAACTCTGTCCCTGCGGAAGCAGGAAACTCGGATCTTCGCTCACGGGAAAATTAGGAATCAAACCGAATGAGTCGGATCTGAAAAAAATTTCTTATTCACAATTTTGCAAGTTTAATATATTTTTTTTCTTTAATGAAAAGCTCTTCTACATAATCTTAGTTGTTCTTGTAAAAATTCACTATTAGGCTCATCCTTAATTTTTTCCTTTAATACAAATTCGGAAGTTTTGAAAAAATAAGAACTTAAAGAAGAGATTTCAGGAGACACATTTGTATTCCATAACCCGAAATTTGAGTTACGCGCCCCTTTTTTATACATCTGTTTTACCATAGGCAAATTTCCTTCTATGACAGCTAAATCAACATAATTGATACCCGGTATAACCTCCCTTTCCAAAAAATCTTTTGTGACATGAGGATGACTCATTAACAAATCCACTATACGTAAATAATTTTCATTAACGCTCTTATGTTGATATACTAAACGATGCATCAAAATAACCAACATAATATTGTCTTTTAATATAAAACCGGGCCTATCAACAGTAGGATCTACTCCCTGCTCCAACAAAAATAAAACACTTTCCCTTTGAACAGACCGTACGGCCTCACTCAAAAAAGAACCACTTCCCATATAAAACGCCCACAAACCTTTATCAACATGTTCAAAACGCCTGAGTTTTAACCTTTCCACTATATTAAAATCTGAAATTATCTTTGCTGGAAAACTATTTTGATTAACAGAGTATCTTATATTAAAAAATGGTGCCCCTAACCATTCCATTTCATTTTTTTGTTCTGAAAACTCTTTACGAAAAGCGGCTGTATCACCTTCATATATAGCTTTGATGGCGCGAGATGCAGAATGAGTTTTTGGTGATATTCTATTATCAAATAATAAAGACGTTATATAATAAGCTAGTTCTTTTTCCTCCCTATGTAAAAAATTCTGTAGAAATTGAAGTAAAAAATAATATCGTAAAGGATACCACATTTCTACATCCACAGTCCGCCTTTTAACTATATCAGCTTGAAATTTCGTAAAAGAGACAGCCTCTGTATCTGCATTAAATATATGTGCCAAATTTTCTACACTCAAAGACCGTTTATATTTAAACCATACAGCCTGATAGCCAGGTAGTAGAAAAGAGTTGTCCACACTGACGGAGGTAGGTAAAGGGGCCCCTCGTTTATGCAAGATCTGAGCTAAACGCGGCATGCCCCGCTCAGCAGCTAACAAAGTTAATGTTTTTCTATGACTATCTACAACATCCAACACTACACCATCATGACGGAGAAACCTCTCTACAACCGGAAAATGCTCATCGCTGCTATGGGCTACAGCATAAAAAATAGCTGTTCTATTTTGAAAATCACGAATATTCACATAAATATGAGGGCGACTGAGCAAGGTATAAAGAAAAAATCTGGCGTTAGACGATTCTAACTGCGCTACTTTATGTAAAACAGTTTGCAATAAATAATCTTGAATATTAGCATCTATTTTATCATCTTCTATTACTACTTGAAAAAGAATTCGTCTCTGGGAGTACACCGACTCATGTAAAACAGAAGTCACAGGCTGATTACTTTTCCTAAATAAGCGTCGAATATATGTTTTCTCGGACTCTTGAGTAAGTGATAATGTTTCAAAAAAATGATCTATATAAATAATATAATTTTTTATATAAACAGCAATGTTGTTATGAATACCCCAGGCTTTAAAAAGCTTGAGTAAATCCCCTTCTGGAATATTTCGGTGTAAGGCAAATAGAAATAAATTGAGCTTTTCAAAATAATCATAGTTATATCGAGACGCTAAGGCTAGCATCTGTTCACTTGTAAAAGAACCTTTATGATCAAATAAAAATTCCGCTCCTACTGGATTTTCTATCACTTTTACAATATCACTAGCCCCTTCTTTACCTTCTTTTTTTAACTTATGGTAAAGTATTATTATGGGCAGATTTGTTAGATACCATTGATGAAATAAATACAAATATCTGTTATCAGATTCTATTTTAGAGTTTCTTTTCGCAATAGCCCATATCTGTTTAGGCGATAAAATAGACTCCACAACTTTGGTTTCTAATGTATTGATATATTTTTGAGAATAAGCTATCTCAACATGGTCACCGGAATCTGTTCTAGTAAAAGCAGCTAACCAAGGGGAAAGATCCGGATTTTTATTATCCGCCCCTACTAAATAAGACCAACAACAACTAATCTGAATCAAAACTATACCGAACCGGTATAGAAACCGCCCCCACCAGAGACGCTTTTCTCTTGGGAGAAAAAAAGAGATGACGGGATACCTGCTTTCCTCCCTATATAATGGGTCGGGAGGATTCTTACTTTTATGAATTAAAAACATACTACATGTATTTTCCAAAAAAAGAAAAAAGTCAAAAGACAAATAAAAAAAGTGTATGTAAAATTTTCACATTATGGCTGAGATGACTCTTTAGTTCTCTATATAATCCAGTCATAGTATAGACAGCCATAGCCCTACCAAGAGGAAGGATGAGGTAAAAATTCAGTTACTAAAGGAATCTTTGACAACTGTTTTGGACAGCAAAAACTATAAAAAACACAGGAATCTACAATAGTAGAAATTGAACTGGTCTCTTAAACCTACAAAAGATGTATGGAGCATGACTGCATCTACAATAGTAGAAATTGAACTGGTCTCTTAAACGAAGCTCTACCAAAGCTGAAAGTTGTGCATCTACAATAGTAGAAATTGAACTGGTCTCTTAAACTTTGGAAAGAATCTTGAATCTTGAATCATCTACAATAGTAGAAATTGAACTGGTCTCTTAAACTACAGAAAGAAGCTCTTAAAATGAAAAATCTACAATAGTAGAAATTGAACTGGTCTCTTAAACCCTAAACTGCTATTTTTTTGCAGATTTAGATTTCTTAGACCATAAATAAGACCATTTCTTCCAATTTTCAAAGAACATACTACTATAATAATAACATAAAGACAAAGATTTGCAAATAATGTAGTTGAGGGAATAATAATGTACTGTTATGAGACAAGAATCAAGTCCTTTTCTTCATTTCTAGCATATCCATAAGAATAAACTTTGCACTGTTTGCTCATAGAAAATACAATCACACTATCCGTTTCTGAAAATTTTTTAGAAAATACCCCTTTAATTTCTGCTGTAATGTTATTTAAAACCCTGTCACTATTTTTTATTTTAAAAACGGAATATTGTAACCTATATCCAAATTTACTTAAAAAACTTGAAAACTGTGTCCTTAATTTATCATTTGTGATGTCGTAAGAAACTATTAACATGTTATTTGCCCCTTCTCTTTATAAGCACCAAAATAAGGGTACTCAACAACTGATTTATTTCTAATAAAAGACCTATAATAAGACTGGGTATATTTAAACATTTCTTTTTTATTTAAGAGGATCGTTTCTATAAAAAAAGCTAAATAGGGTAAGCTTTTTTTACCAAATATTCTATATTGCCCCTGAGATAAAATAAAATCCTTTGGTTTTATCTGATTCAGTTTATAGGCTTTTCTTATTCTGTAATCAATAAGAGGGCGGAAGGGTTCTATTAAATCACAAACAAGGGATTTTCTTTGATAAAACTCTTTGTGATAGACTCCTTTGTAAATATCAAATCCGTAAAGATTAATTAATCCCTCTATAAAATTAAATAGTAAAGTATATCCTATATCCAGCAAACAGTTTGTCATATCCATCTTTGCTCTTGGACGGCGAGCGATCCACCCACAATCTTTGAATAACACTTGAAAGTAAATTTTAGAAGCAATCCCTTCTAAACCTAAAATCTCATGGAGACTCATTTCCTGTGTATCTAATTTTTCTTTATATCTTTTTAATAAAGTGATTGTGTCCTTTAACTTAGATTCTTTGTTTCGGATTTTTTGTAGTACTTGTACTTGATTATGAATTTTATTATGTACTAGTCTATTTGCAATATCCAAAGAATCATAGTTATATTGTTTTTTACGCAGTAATACATTACCCTCTGCTGAAGCATTCCAATAAGCATAAGGTTTCAAACTATGGTTCATAAACACTATACTAAAACCAAATTTTTTAGCCCTCTGAAGTAAGCCTGTGGTGATGCTCAAATGACCTACAACAAATAAAGAAAATAACCGATAACAAGTGGATTGATGTTTTATTTTTTTATTTTCATCTGTAATTATTATATTGTCATTTTTAAAGCTCAGTTTGTCTCCATGACTAAGAAGAGCTAAAATAATTTGTTTTTCTCTAAAATCAGGAGTACTTAACATATCGGTCCATAATCACATAGGTTTTTATAAATACATTTTTTACATTTAGAAAAATTAGGATTAAAATTTTTTTCCAAGTCAAATATTTTAATTTGCTCTAATAAACACTTAAATTTTTTATCCATCTCTATGCCTTCCTCTGGTAAAGGAATAAAGTAATTTTTATTATCATCTAAACTGTGAATACAAAGTTTTTTAACCTTATATCCCATTTCTGTTAGACAGTAGTATTGTGCATAAATTTGAAAAACAAATCCATCATATATTTTTGTCACTTTCTTTTTTCTTTCTATCAAGGCGCCTGTTTTTTTATTAAAAATATCGAGCCTCCCGCATAAAGAATAACGAGTAGAATATATACACAGCCCTTGAATGATTTCTTCTTTTGTAGAGTATTTTTTATTGTCTATATTCTTATGAGCTATTCTCCCTTTAGTCTGAATATCTTCATGATAAATAGCCGTATCAAAAGTTTTATACACTTGGTGAAAATAAATAGATCTAGGACAAAAAATAAAATCATTTAAAAAAGAAATAGAAATATAGTTTTCCATATTCTATATATCCAGCTTGGCCTGTTAAGAAATTATCCCGATATACTAGTTAAATTTTCTCTTATTTTTTAGTTATCTTCCAATATCCACCTTTATCAGCTCCAACTCTTTTTAAAACCCTTTGTTTTTTTAATTGTTCTAAATGATATTTGATACCATCAGGAGTGATACTCCCTATTTCCTTCGATAATTCTAGCCTAGTGATATAAGGATTTTTATTAATTAAATCTAAAATTTTCTGGGTAGTTTTCTGGGTAGTTTTCTGGGTAGTTTTCTGGGTAGTTTTCTG
>JAPPLY010000048.1 GCA_028819305.1 Bdellovibrionales bacterium | reverse complement strand
GCCAGTGTATGAGGGGTTTTCAATTATAAGCTGTTATTATAGTAGAATACCTAGTCGGTTCTGAAAAAATCCTAACAATTTAAGTTTATTTATAGTTTTGTTATTTTAAAAGGGTAATATTAGCAAGAAAAAGCTTCTATCTTGAACTTAAATTTATTTTAAATCTCAATTTTTCAGATTTATGAAGTGTTTTTTCTTTGTACTGATGAGTTTTCTTATAATTGTACCTCCTGATTACAGATGTGTAGGTAAAATGGGGATCAAAAATACTTGAATCACTTTTATATAGCTTTTTGGGATATTCATAGTATATGGTTTATGATATAAATAACTAAGAAGTATAAATGAATAAATCAACCGTTCTAACTTCAGATGAGATTTGGAGTCTTATAAAAGAGATTCAAATAAAAAAAAGATTAACAAGAATACAAAGTGAAATTTACACCCTATGCTAAATAACTTAAACCCCCTTGTTTCTTTATGTAAAAGGCGTGGATATATTTTTCCAGGCAGTGAAATCTATGGTGGACTAGGGGCTTGTTGGGACTATGGTCCCTTAGGCGCGCAATTCAAAATCAATGTCAAAGAACATTGGTGGAAAGCTATGACTCATCGCCAAGATGTTGTCGGCTTGGACTCTGCCATACTTATGCACACAAATGTATGGAAAGCCTCTGGCCATGTGGATGGTTTTTCTGACCCTTTGGTGGACTGCAAAGACTGTCGTTTTCGTTTTTGCTTGGATAAAGAAAAAGAGACAAAAAAAGACCCAGGATCTTGTCCACAATGCGGTTCTAAAAATCTAACAAAGCCGCGAGACTTTAATTTGATGTTTAAAACCCATGCTGGTTCCGTGGAAGAGGAAGCCTCATTGGTGTATCTTCGCCCTGAAACAGCGCAAGGTATCTATGTCAATTTTTTAAATGTGCAGTCTTCTATGAGAAAAAAAATTCCTTTCGGTGTGGCCCAAATTGGAAAAGCTTTTAGAAACGAGATCACTTTGGGTAACTTTATTTTTCGCTGTCGTGAATTTGAGCAAATGGAAATGCAGTATTTTATACATCCTAAACAGGCGGATCAGCATTTTGAGTACTGGCTACAGGAAAGAAAAAAATTTTTAACAGATTTGGGTCTGCCCGAAAAGTCTCTGCGCATTCATGAACATGACAAAGAAGAATTAGCCCACTACGCAAGAAAAGCCGTAGATTTAGAGTTTCTTTTTCCTATGGGTTGGAAAGAATTGGAAGGTATCCACCATCGTGGAGATTTTGATTTAAAACAACATCAAAAGCTGAGTGGAAAAAAACTAAGTTACTTTGATGTAGAAAAACAGGATACCTATGTTCCCTGGGTAATAGAAACTTCTATCGGTCTGGATCGCCTCATTTTGTCTTTACTTTGCTCTGCCTACAAAGAAGAAAAGGTGAAAAATGAGCAAAGAATTTTTTTAGCTCTTCATCCACAATTAGCTCCTATACAAGTAGCGGTGCTCCCTTTGAGTAAAAAAGACCAATTAAATACCTTAGCAAATAAAATTAGCACTTTCTTAAGAAAAAAATGGCGAATAGAACAAGATGAAACCGGAAGTATCGGCAAAAGATACCGCCGGCAAGATGAAATAGGCACTCCTTTTTGCGTCACTATTGACTTTGATTCTTTGGAGGATAAAAAAGTGACTGTTCGCCATAGAGATACAATGAAGCAAGAGCGATTAGACATAGAGCTTTTAGAAAGATACTTCACCGATCAATACATTAATTAATCGGTTCTGAAAAAAAATTATTAAAATCTAACGAGGAAGCACAGAAATACGGATAGGAATACCCTTTAAGCCCCATTTGTTTTGAATTTGACGAACTAAAAAACGACGATAGGAAGCCCGAACTCCTTTTGGATAATTAGCAAAAGCAATAAAAGAAGGAGGAGTGTGATGGGTTTGCGTCAAGTAATAAAACTTCACATCCTGTGTGCCGTAAACCGGAGCGGGAGCTTTACGAATCACCTGCGTAAAAAAACGATTTAATTCCGAAGTGGATATGCGAAAACGCAACTTCCTATAAACTTCATCCACTTTCTTCATTAAACCACTTAAACCCTGAGAATTTAAAGCACTAATAAATACAATAGGCACATCAGGATAAAAGCAAAACTTTTTTTGAATATTTTTTCTATACTCTGTCTTTGCAATATTTTCGGCTTTGTCATTCAAATCCCATTTATTAATAACCACAATTATAGCTTTATGTTTTTCTACACATAAATCAAACAAACGGGCTTCTTGACGACCGGGACCCGTAGAATAATCTACTAATAATAGAATTATATCCGCTTCCGTAAAACCTTGAGCTGATTTTAATTCTGCAAGAGACTGTGCCTTATTTTGAGTATGTTTAGTTTTCCCAGCGGTATCCAATAAAGTATAATGTCGTCCGGCGTATTTAAAATAATTTGTTACAACATCCACCGTAGTACCCGCGATAGAGGAAGTAAGCACTCGATCCTCCTTAAGTAAAGCATTGCATAGAGTGCTTTTACCCACATTCGTTTTTCCCGCTAACAAGAGGCAAACATTCGGTGTCTCTTTACTACTACTTACCTGTAATGTGCTTTTACTATGAGATAAAATCCACTCGGCTATTTCCACCACACCTCGATCTTGCTCAAAGGCACAAGGTAAAAGAGAAACACCTAGGCCATAAAAATCACTCAATAACTCGTCCGCTCTATCAATATTATCCACCTTATTAACAAGCGCTAAAAAAGGTTTTCCTGATTTCTTCACTAATTGAAATGTTTTTTTATCTTCTGCCAAAAAGCCAGAACGCGCATCCATAATAAATAAAATCAAGTCAGATTGCTGAACGGCGTTTCGAACCTTCTGATCAATTAAGTCACCCCAATGGGAATCCTCTGACCATAAACCACCGGAATCCCATACTTCGAAATCCACTCCCCACCATGATGTTTTTTGTTTTAAAACATCTCTTGTCACCCCGGGTTGGTTAATAACAAGAGCTTTTCTTCTCCGCACTAACTTATTAAACAGGGAGGATTTACCCACATTCGGTCGCCCCATAATTAATACACGATTCATAATGGTATATCTGCCTCTTCCACTAATCGCAACACTAACTCTTTAGCCTCTTGATAACCCTCATTTAAATAAACATATCCTATCAACAAATTATAAACACGATCTGCCCTAATAGGTCTATACCCTTCACCCAATAACTCTGTAAAAACTACTAATACAGCATCTCTATCTAAAAATTTTACATTATCTACATCTATATTATAAATAGACTTTCTCAATAAACTTCTTTTTTCTTGCAAATATTTTACTTTTTCATTACGATACCGTTCCAGTACTATCTTTGTTACAATCAATACTAAAAACTTACTTCCTATAGTTTGTAATGTTTTATTGTAAAAATGAGACCCTATAAATTCGAAACGTTCCTGCTGCCGTTCTTCTCTCAAAAGAGCAGCAGGGGAATGCTCTCCATCTATAACCTCTATCCCTTTTATAACTTTTTTATTAAAAGCTTCATTAACTAAACGAGCTACTAGTTTTTTAACTTCCTGATGACCTCCATCCAAATACACAGCACCTACTAAAGCTTCTAATATATCTGCCAGCGATGATGTGGCAACATTTCTTTTCCGATGAAAGTCACCTATCTGATCTAATTTCAAAATAAAAGCCAAAGCGGCTAACACTCTATTTGCTTTTAAAGTATTCCACTTTCCGAACCAATTTTTCATATAAATTTGATAAGGGTATATATGTATTAATGCATCAAACGCATAAAAATTAAAAACAGCATCTCCTAATAGTTCTAATCGCCTACCATGAAAGTACTGCTTTCCCTGTAATTTTATTTTCTTATCTCTCGTAACCGTAAAATAGCTTAGAGTGTCTGTCTTTAATTTTTGATTTTTAAAAGAGTACCCTAATATTTCATTTGATTCATTTTGGGAAACATCTGATTGTACTGAGGTAGATTTGGTATCTTTGTTTCCTGGAAAACCATCAGGACACTCTTCACCAATAATATAAAAATGAACAAGACAAAGGGAGAAACAAATAAAGGCAGACTTCCAGTATATAAAATGTTTAATTACACTCTCCTCTGTTTAATTACAGTATTTTACGAAAAAACTATATAAATGAATTCTCGTTGGAAAGTTCTATCTGCTTGCTTATGATTTATAAAAGTATTTACATTTTTTGTAAATATATTTTGTGATTAATATGAGATTTTTAATATTTTGCTATAATATTTTCACACATATCAGCTATTCTCTGATCTTAGTGATAATAACTCTTTTTTGTGAGTTTATTTAATTCTGCGATTGAGGAACAGGGGCTTTTCCTAATTTGTTTAAAGCAGCCAAAGCCGCTTCTTGCGTAGCTTGTTTTTTACTGGATCCTCTTCCTTGGCCTAAAACCTCTTGATCCATTTGCACTTCCATAACAAAAACTTTATCATGTTGAGGTCCTTTTATTTCCACTGTACTATAGGTGGGCACTTTTTGAAATTTCTTTTGAATAAACTCTTGAAGAAGGCTTTTATAATCTTTATTTACCGGTCCAGTTTTTATGGCCTCTCCCACCAAGCGTATCACTAATTTTTTGGCCTGCTTATATCCTCCATCCAAATAAACAGCTCCCACCAAAGCTTCCAATACACAAGCTAACAGCCGAGGCTTTAATTGTCCTCTATCTCTTTCTTCAGCGGCACTTAACTTAAGATCCTTATCCAAACCTAGAAAAAGGGCTAAGTCAGCTAAATCCTGCGTATTCACCAAAGAAGCACGCATCTTAGATAGCTCTCCTTCATCCGCAGAAGGATATTCCTCCATTAGCAAATCACTCACACACAAATCAAACACAGCATCCCCTAAAAACTCCAAACGCTCGTTATGAAAGTTATTTCTTTTTTCCCCGGCTAAACTTTTATGAGTTAAAGCGCGTACTTTTAAATTTTGATTTTTAAATGAATAGGCAATACGACTTTCTAATGAAAGATCGGAAGAATATCTTTTTCTTCTCTGCCATAGTGAACAAACAAAAGTCTTCATACTCATAAGCTCACTACCCCTTTCTATTTAACAAAATCACCTTTTAAGTATCCATTTTTTTCATTAACGGAACGAACATACATACGAAACTCTGGGCTTGTACCATTCCGGTTGATCTTCACAAAGTCCGCATCAGACCAATTCACTGTCCAATAATCCCGACTGATACCTATTTGTTCTTTTTTTCTAAGAGGTAATACAGACTTAATACTCCCAACTTGTTTTTGTCTTTCTTTTTTTACCCGTTCCTCACTTAAATGTCTAAGCAAGGATGCCCGTTTCATAACAAGAGACCTAGGCCAAGCAGCATAAGCCTTTTCCGCATAAGTATAGCGACGGGGGCTATACGGAAAAACATGCATTTTTGTCCACGGCCAATCTTTTAAGCGTAAATAAGCATCCTCAAATTGCTTTTGGCTTTCTCCGGCAAAACCAGCAATAAAGTCCATACCTACAAACGCCAAAGGACATATTTTATGAATCCTAAACAAGCTGTTTTCCACATCTTTTTCTGTATATTTTCTTTTCATCCTCCGCAACACATCAGAGTCTGCACTTTGAACACTTAAGTGAAAATGAGGGCAAACTCTAGGAGAAGTAAAAAGCTCCAATATCTCATTACTGAGTTCTATCGGCTCTAAACTGGATAACCTGATACGAGGCATTTTTGTTTGCTGCAATAAAATACGTATCAATTCTGCTAAACCTTTTTTTTCCTCACCCGGAATCCTATAATCCCCTATATGTACCCCTGTCAGAACCACTTCTCGCACCCCTTCTTCATAATGTTTTTGAACAGATCGTACTAAATCAGCAGGAGGAATACTGCGGCTTTTTCCCCTGGCAAACGGAATAATACAAAAAGTGCAAAAACTGTCACAACCATCCTGAATTTTTAAAAACAATCTAGTATGAGCGCTTTCCAATTGCCCTTCTGCTCCTAAACTATTTTTCTTAAAAATAGAAGATTTAAAAATTTTTTCTTTTTTCCTCTGGGAGTTCGATAAAATTTCCGCTAACTCTGACTTGTGGGAGTTAGCTACAACCAGATCCACCTCCTCTAGGTCAGAAAACTTTTCTGTTTCTACCTGGGCTGCACAACCTGTTATGACTATCTGACTTTGCGGATTTTTTTTTCGATAATGGCGAACCCAACGGCTCGCCTCTTTAACAGCTTCTGCCGTTACAGCACAGGTATTTACAATATGCACTTTTACAGCAGAGTCGCTGAGAGGCCGTTCCACCCAGGTCTTTTCCATTAGTGTTTTTTGGATTAAAGAACT
The DNA here is from genome assembly GCA_028819305.1 of Bdellovibrionales bacterium. Lineage (GTDB taxonomy): Bacteria > Bdellovibrionota > Bdellovibrionia > Bdellovibrionales > UBA1609 > JANQSP01. The sequence goes on along the minus strand of JAPPLY010000048.1, from coordinate 14,547 downwards.
GTCATAGGTATTGACCTTACATCCAAAAGTTTTTATAGAATATTGTTTATCAACAATTGTGTCCTTGTCCATTTTATTATCTCATTAACAATTTACAAATAGCCTCATTCTTTAATCTGCTCTTTATTTATTTTCTCCAGCTGATAATATTAATAACACTTGAAGTTTTTATTTTTTATGATATGCTGTTATTTTCAATAATACAAGGAGTTTACTATTTTTAAAAGAAAACCGCCACCACCAAAAACAAACGGAGTTTTAGAGATTAATATCGGCATTCCTGAATATAATAGATTGCGTATTGCGGAAAAACTGTCAAACCTCCTAGCGGATACTTATCTTCTCTATATTAAAACACACAATTACCATTGGAATGTAACAGGCCCTCTGTTTCAAACACTCCATCTGATGTTTGAAACCCAATATACGGAATTAGCCACAGCCGTAGATGTCATAGCTGAAAGAATCCGGGCATTAGGGGTACATGCCCCTGGTTCCTATGCGCAATTTAGTGAATTAAGCTCTATAACAGAGGAAACAACTGTACCTAAAGCTAAAGACATGATAAAAAACCTCATTCTTGATAATGAGCAGATAACACAAACCGCCCGCTCCGTTTTTCCTGTAGCAGAAAAAGGGGACGATGAGGCTACATTGGATTTACTCACTCAACGGATTCAGATACATGAAAAAACGGCATGGATGTTAAGGAGTCTTCTTGAAGAGTAAGCTAAATAAAGCTCCTTATACTAACCCAGATAGAGAAAACCGGATGGATGTTTTGAGAGACGGGAATTTGATATTATTGTGGCTAACGGCATGTCTATTTAGGAAAACAGGTTTGCCTTTATACGGAGCTTGGGCGGCTTTTGTCTTTCTTGGTAGAAAGCCAATGGCTCTAGATCCTCCACCGGCAAACTGTTTTCCTGAATAAAATATATTACACTTGAAAAATTTTGAATAAGAATTTTTTTTCAGATTAGAAGAGTATAAAAAATTAAAAAAATGTCATTTTTTATACAATCGTGAACTTTTTTTATGCTTTTCATAATCTTTACCTGATTTTAACAAAAAATACTTTGTTTTTTTGATATAATCTCCTATTATAACGGCACTGTATGACCGGAAGTTTATTTGGTTTTTTCACTTCTTTAATCATACAAAAAAGCAGGTAAAAAATTGAGACCAATACAATTTATACTGACTTTGTTTGATCCCCGCGACCCTGCCTCTGTGAAAGCAAGGAGCGAGGACAGGTTCCCTGCTTCTGTGAAGACAGGTTCCCCGCTTTCACGAGGACAGTTCCTCGCTTCCGTGAGGATAAGATTTTGGGATTTCTTTAAGCTTCTTCTCAAGAGCAAACGGAGCTTGCAAACCTGTCCCTGTGAAGTTTGTTTCCACGACAGCAGGGGACGGGATTCCATACTGGTTTGGCATAGAATGGTTTTTGAGTATTTAATTTTAAGTATCGTAAGGGGTAATGTGTATGCGTGGATTTCGCGACAAAAAAACACGAAGCAGGGTACAGTTATTTATCTGTTGCCTGGTTTTTTTGTTTTGCGTTCCTTTTTCTTATTCAGAGCCTTCTCCTGAAGCATATCTCCCCCCTCCTCAAGTAAAAACATCAGAAGAAATTCCAGAAGAAGATTTTAAAATTAAAACTCAAGATACGATTCCGAGTTTAAGTGAAAAAATAAGAGAAGAAAGTGCTAATCCTCAAATTATAGAGGTTTTTGACTCCGCTTTATTTGATACTAAAAAAGAGGAAAAGCCTGATCCCTCTTCTTCCCTTATCTGGTTACATGACCCTAAGATTCAAGAGAAAAGAAGTAAAATTATAGGTTCGCAAACCAGTACTTTTGAAACTTTTTGGAAAATGAATCTGGATGGTGTTTTATTAAATGACACCAATACCGATATACAAATGATACAAACTCGAATTAATGCTAAAGTGCTTACTCAATTTACTGATTTCTTTTTTGCTTCCGCTGAATTTGAATTATTTGCTGGTTCTGGTTCTATCCAAAGTATTTACCGCAGATTAGGGGAGGGTTTGAATGGAATTACCCAAAGGGAGGTCTTTCTTCTGTTAAAACCAACGGATTGGTTAAGTCTTCAAATGGGTATTTTAAATCAACGATTTCTTCAAGCTCCTTTGCTACTAGGAGATATTCCTTTTCCTTCTATTGTGGAGAACATTACTATTTTTAAAGAAGAGGGCAATAGCCTTTCTCTCAGTATTCAACAGGCTCTCCCTACTGTTTTTTCAGACGATCACAGTATCAGTGCTCAAGAATTAGCAGAGGCACCTTTGTTTATGAGCGGATCTTTTTTCTGGGATTATGATCCTAAAAGTTATTATAAAATTACACTTAACGGGACCTTTTTTCATTACAACCCTCTTCCTAATGATATTGCTCAGGCCAGCTTCCATTATGGTAATACAGTTGAAGGCAGTCCAAATAAGTTCAAATATGATTATACAGGGTTTTATGTAGGTCTGGAACCGGCTTTTCAGATTTTTCCTAACCTGGGTGTAAAATTAAAGGCCCACTATATACGTAACATTAGGGATGGATTACCGTCCGATCTTAATCAAGGTGTATTGTATGGTGTACATGTGCCTTTTGATATAACAGAAAACTTTAGACTGACTTCTATTTTTGAATATTTTATAAATCAACCGGATGCAGCTGTAGCTTATTATAACAGTAGCAGGTATGGTAACAGTGACAGGACAGGGTTTGTTGGAGAGCTTATTTTAAATATATATGACAGGAATATGGAAGTGGGTTTTCGTTATTTATATAGTGATCCTGTGAGAGAGTTTGGAGTTAGAGAGAAGCAAACTTATTATCGTATTTTTTTAAGGACGGGATATGTCAAAATTTAATATTTTTTTATTGTTTTTTATTACAGGACTTTCTGGTTGTATTGCTCCCTCTAACAAAGGGGATGGGAGTAACGCCACTTTCATCGTACAGCAGGTTAAGGGAATTCTGTCTATTTCCACTGAAACCGCTTTGCCGGAGAAGTTCACACTTAAGTTAGAAACTTGTCTTCACTTCCGAAAAAAAATAGACACAAAACTTCCTAACACAGAATGGGCTATCAGTCATACTCGTGAAGGAGTTAGAACTCCAAGAGACAAGATTCCAAAATCAAACAATTTAGTTATGGGTGATGAGCAAAACAAAGTAATAAAGGTGACGGCAGATGGAAATGGATGTATTGAATGGACAGAAGAATATGACTATGCCCATAGCCGTGAATCTCGCTGGATTGTTATTAATAGATATATTAGAGCTCTTACAAGGCCAAATGGGGGAGAAGCTACCATTCCTCTGGCTGTCAACCCCTGGCTTCAGTTGAAGGACAAATACTCCAATATTCAGGTGGCAGATTATAGAGATGACTACGATAAAAACGACCCTATTTTAAAAGGTAGGTTGGAAGAAGACGGGTTAAAGTTCTTAGCACAGAAAAAAAAGGAAGAGCAAAAAAATAAAGTGGATGTTGTTATAAATAAATTAGAGTTGCGGTGGGATGGTTCAGAATCAAAATCCGACGCAGAGTCAGGAGAGAGTAAAACCGTTTTTACAGATACAATCATTAGTGCGAAATTAGAATACAGTATAAAAGATATAAACGGTCAGTTACAGGATAACATAATGGCTCAAGGGGATTTCCAAATTGAGTCGCATCTTCTGATGAGCATTTCAGAAGACAATAAGAAAAAATATATGAAGATCAATGAAAATGGTGCTGGTACTCTGATTAAGACACGATTTCCTAGTGGACGATTAACAAGCCTTCGTTTTGATTGGATCGTTCCTTATATTTCAACTAATGAAAATACCTCTTTCCGGCTTTACATAAAAGTGATTCCCATAGGAAATACAGCTAAGAGAGTAAATTCTTTTGAAGGTCTTTATTATATTGCCAATAATTTTTCCGATACAGTTACCGGTAATATAAAGACATTGAATCTAATGGAGGTTCTTGGGCAAAAATATAGGGAGAGGGTCACAGATGGTCCCTTGAACTCTCCCTCCCCCTCTGTTTTCCATGATCAAGATTTATACGATCTAAATGGATGTTTAACAAAGCTTCATTATGGTGTGGATTCTATTTTGCAATCTTGTATATCGCAGGAATCACCAGATGCACAGACAGATGGAGTTAGAAGCGCGGGTTGGGCCGTTACAGATATGGCTATACGATTCTTTGGTATGGAAAAAGAAAACTGGTTATTCAGGAGTATTAAAACTCAGGTTAAAACATCCGTGGTTGATCAGAGAAACACACCTATCAGTGCAAGTTATATTACTATTAGAGTTACTGATCTCAGTACAGGGGAAGTACAGGTTTATGGAGAAAAAGGAGATTATCCTATAAGGACGGAAAACGACGGGGCTATCTCTTTTAATATATATACAAAACAAAAATGGTATAACAGGCAAAGGTATTTTTTAAAGATCATCCAGGTTGAAACAAGGGAATCAACAGATCTGAAGATAACAAAAATGGTAGCTATCAACCCCTGGGACTATGGTTTTACTCATGGTTTTGAGGTTAATCATCCTGACAAAACCAGAGCAACCTGTCTTAAAGGCACAGAGGATAAGGCTCTATTGGATCTTTTTTCAATGGATAAGAACCAGATAGTGAGTATAATAAAACAAGAATCAGAAAATTCTGTAAAATACAATAATGCTATTCGCTCCCTGTTTTGTGCTGATCGTTATAAGGAAAGTGAAGAGGCTTTGGACGATGGAACTTTAAAGAAGGTTCTTAGCATAGGAGAGATTTTTCATAAATTCCGGGAGACGCTTATTAAAGTTAGTTCTCTTTCTAGAGACTCCTTAAAAAGGAATTTTATAGATTATTTAAAAAGAGGATTTACAAGTTCCACATCGGAAGAAGTAAAAAAACCAATAGTGCAAATTCACTTATTTAGATCTGTTAACAAGTACCCTACTTATTTGATTGATAGCTCCCTAAAAAGAGAATTGTACTACAACATAAGGGTAAAACTGACTCCTCGTGTAGTTCGGCATGATGATATTGCTCGTGGGCAACAGAACAAAGGTCCACTTAGAGATGGGGTTTATATTTTTCAGATGGCTGTACTTAAAAATGACCAGGGAAAGTTTCATGGCAGAAAAGCTATGGTATCTTCTCTGGAAGACTTTTGGGATATTAAAGGGGGTAGAAGTTCTAATAAGGCGGGCACCTTGGGATTGTATGATAATTGTTTCATTAATGCTGCAAATTGTATAATAGCGGAAGATTTTATTGTTCCTCCTACTAATATTCCTGTCATTATCCGTGATGGGATGATGAAAACAGATGTTCATACCCATATAAGAAGGGAACACCTTTTGTTTGCTAATTCAAAAACTCTCATGGTGTTTAGGCTTCTTCCTGCTGATCCGGCTAGTATAACTTGTAAAGATGGTAGCAAAACATGTACAATGAAATCTTCAAGAGTAGGAGAAAGTTACGAGGATGCTTTTGATTGGAGTAAAGACGCCATTAAGAAAATTAAAGCTGCTGATCTGGATGATTATGATATGTTTATTTATACATATAAAGTGCCTTTTATTCCTTCTTTATGGACTAACTGGACTATCACACATGAGCTAGATATCTCCTTCGATGATTTAGTGAAACAATATAATCTGTTATCGGCGTTTGAAGCTTTTGATGAAGAATCAAACGGTCTTTCCAATATGATGGAATACAGTAGAGAAAAATATGCAGAACAAACATCAAAAGGGGAATTTGTTCTACCTCATGGCCAATACTTGGAAAAATTGGTGCAATGGCAAAATACAGTTCGACAAATACAAGATAATATTAAACAACAAATAGATCGAGATCATGGAAAATCAGCAGGTTTAGAGAATGAATTAAAACCAGTTTTGGATCAAATGAAAGAGGAATTGGAAAAACATCGAAAAAGAGTTACAGAAGATAGGGCATTTACAGCAGAGCAACAAGCCCACATATTAGAAAGGTTGAAGGAAACAGAATCGGAAATCAATGACCTATCTTTTATAAAAGGAGTATCTTTTATTAAAGAAGATTCAGATGGGATAGGTGATATAGAGGAACCATTATTAGCAGAAAGGACAGCTCCTGTTACAACTACTCCCTATTATTTACCAATATATGACCCAAGGGAAGAAAAGGATCGTTCTTGTGTTGAGGCGGATTTCCAAAAAGGAAATGAGAAAGCAGAAAAAGCGATTTGTTTAAATGAAGAAAAATCAACAGAAGATTTACTGCAAAGACATCAGGCTCACTTTGCCTCTGTCAACAATCTATGTACGATTAATTTAGATTCGAGAAGAACGGATTCTTCTTGTGGTTCCTTTAGTTCCGGTGAGGATTTGCAGACGGATTTTATTAATAGTTTGAATATGCAAATTCAATCTTTCAATCGGGTTCGTAGTGCCGTTATTGAGGAAACGAAAACGCCTTTATCAAAGGTGATAGATTTAGTTCGTTCCCCTGAGCCGGTTTCGGATTCCCCTACAGCTATTAAGGACTCCTTTGAAAAGGTAAATTATTATAATTCTGTGGGATTTACCTATAAAATTAAAAATATGCCTCCACTACAGACCTTGGATAAGGGTGATTTAAAAGAAATTATCGAATTAGAAGATATAAGTGAGAATGTGAATAATGAGAAAACAGGAGCTTTTATATATGCTCTTTGTGGATTTTGGTTTGATAAGTTTTTATCTAATGAATATATAAATGAAGATTTATTTTTAAATGGACTAAGACAAGCGGTTAAAAGAACATATTATTATCAGCTAAACAAAATATATCATCAAAAAGATGGAAATAAAGATATTTTTACAAACACTATCAATACAGCCTCAAAAGGGGGACCTGCGGGAGATTTACATGAATTTAAAGAATCTGTATTAGCTTCATTGAAAGAGTCTTATGAAAAGAATTTGAAAGCAGTAAGAGACAGAGGAGCTATAGATGATCTTTACAAATGGGTGGACAGTAAGGCAGTGGAAAACTATGGGTTTGACGCTGCCGTTGTTCAAAAATGGCGTGACCAGTTACAAGGTACTTCTCTGGGGAATTTACTTGTTGACAGAAATCCTCTAGTTCACCATAGACCGTCGTGGATAAAACCTGATGATTATGTACCGGGTTTTAATATAGAGAATTATCTATCTGAGGCGCGTGCGGCCACCAAAAGAGGGAATAGTACTATACTCTCTCCTACGGATTATCATCCTGTCAGAAAGTGTATCAATAATCCCACTCACTTTTTTGGTTTTGAGAAAAAAACCATTGTTGGAAAGTTGGATGAAAACTTATATGGGGATGACACAGGTGCGGGAGGGGAATCTATAACTTTGAATATCAGTAAAGCCTTTCTTATGAACACGCAAAGGGATCAAGGAGCTAATCAGGGATTTAATCTAGGAGTGGGTGGCAATTTAAGTCTTGTGGCCTTGCCTCTTCTAGCTCTTCTTATACCTGGACTGGGGGTAGGCGTAGCAGCAAAAGCAGCTATTACAGCTGTTGCTACTATCTTTGGTCTTAATCTATTGACGGGCAATACGGGCTATGATTATAGAATGTACGAAGGTACAGGTAAGAGAAGGTGGCTTAGTATTCAAGTGATTGAAACGGCGGATCTTATTGCTGAGCATACACCTATAAGCATGACATTAACAGATTACCATCAATGTTTGGTTATTCGTCCTCGGTTTAGTGCTTTTGCTCCTTATGAAGATGATTTTCCAACTAGTAGAAACATTAATTTTCAGCATATTTGGAAAGGGAAAAACTATTTTCTTAGATCCATATATGAAAGAATGGGTATTCTGCTTTGCACACCAGGAACAAAAGATAAACCAATAAAAGAAGATTATTATTATATTTATCCTAGTTACCCGGTTAATGGGATCACAATGGATACCTCCAGCCATCGAAATAAGCCCTTTGCTATCAGCCTTAGAGGAAGGAATGCTTTTGAAAAATTTCTAAGCACTGTGAGTTGTGATGTTTCTGAAACAAAAGAACCCTTTAAAGAAAGTGAGCAACCGAATTGTCGAAATACCAGGGGAAAATATGAAAACCTCTTTTTAAAGAACATTGAGTTTGCTGATAACTTAAGAGATGGTTTTAATAGAACGAAGCTTTTCCATTTAACGGGTGATTCCCCAGGGGTATATTCCCTTTATGTGGAACCGGAAGACAGAGATATACATTCTGACAAAAGATGGTATCATAAGTGGGCCAATGTATTAAGTGATTGGGAACGGATGGATGCGGATTTGGAGAAATGGGTTAGGGAAGAGCCAGAATAAAAATCTATCTATCTTTATGGATAAGTTTACAGACACCACATAATCTTGTCCTCGTGGAAGCGGGGATTAAACAATAGCAGTATAGTTTTCTTCATAAGAGAATAGGATTCAAAAGGCTCAAACATGCGGTTTGCCACAGAGCAACCTTTGGTTGCTCTGTGCTTAAATCCGAACTCGCTTTTAAATCCTATTCTCTTATGAAGATCCGACCTCTATTACAAAAGAGAAAAACAGGTCTATTCAGGAAAACAGCTTTGCCTTTATACGGGGCTTTGCCTCTCGGGACGGCCCTTGTCTTCCCTAGGTAGGAAGCCAAGGTTCTTGGACCCTCCACTGGCAAATTTTTTTCCTGAATAAAATATTTTAAACTTGCAAAATTTTGAATAAGAAAACTTTTTCAGAACCGACTATTTATACCGAATTAGTATAGATAAAAAAGAGCTTGTAATTGAGATATAATTTTGATAAGAACTCAAAGGATAATGAAAGAGGATTTTTTTCAATTAGCTCAAAAGGAAGCTCTTACCTTTGATGACATCCTTATCTTGCCTGGATATTCCGAAATTTTGCCTGCTCAAATTTCAACTCAGATCTCCCTCACAGATAATCTTGTGTTAAACACCCCTATTATTTCGGCAGCTATGGATACGGTTACAGAGCATAAGATGGCGCAGGTGATGGCTCAGTATGGTGGGTTTGGGGTCATTCATAAAAATATGAGTGTAAAAAGTCAGTGTTATGAAGTGCAAAAAGTGAAAAAATACGAAAGTGGCATGATTTTAGATCCTATTACTCTTTCTCCAGAAACTCCTGTTTATAAAGCTTTAGAGTTGATGAAAAAACACTCCATTAGTGGTGTTCCTATTACAAAAAATAATCAATTAGAAGGTATTTTAACGAATCGAGATCTGCGCTTTGAAACCAAAATGGATCAGCCTGTTTCTTCTATTATGACTCCTAAAGAAAAGCTAGTAACAGCTAAAGAGGGTATTAATTTAGAACAGGCAAAAGAAGTTTTACATAAACATCGTATTGAAAAACTACCGGTTATGGATGAAAAAGGTTTTTTGAAAGGACTCATTACCATTAAGGATATAGAAAAAGCTATGGCCTTTCCTCATGCTACAAAAGATCCACATGGTCGTTTATTTGTAGGAGCCGCTGTCGGGACGGGATCAGAGGAAAAACATAGAGCGGAAAGTCTTATTCGGGCGGAGGTGGATCTTCTCTGTGTGGACACAGCTCATGGTCTTTCTAAAAATGTAATAGAAATGGCTGCATTTTTAAAAACCCGATATTCAGGTATTGTTCTTATGGTTGGTAATGTAGCTACGGAAAAAGGAGCCGTGGCTTTAGCTGATGCGGGAGCAGATATTATAAAAGTAGGTATGGGACCAGGAAGTATATGTACGACAAGAGTGGTGTCTGGTGTAGGTGTACCTCAGGTAAATGCTATTTTAAACTGTGCTAAAGCATTAAAGAAAAAAGGAAAAACTTTAGTAGCGGATGGAGGTTTAAAACATTCTGGTGATTTAACAAAAGCGATAGCTTTAGGAGCGCAAGCAGCTATGGTAGGAAATATACTGGCTGGATCAGATGAAAGCCCAGGAGAAATAGTGCTTTACCGCGGTCGTGCTTATAAAGCTTATCGTGGTATGGGAAGTTTAGGGGCTATGAAAAAAGGCTCTAAAGATCGTTACCGCCAGGAAAATGTTTTTGTGTCTGATAAAATAGTTCCAGAAGGGGTGGAGGGAAGAGTCCCTTATCGTGGTTCTGCCAGCCATATTTTGTATCAAATGGCCGGTGGGTTGAAAGCAGGTATGGGATATATAGGAGCTAAAAATATCAATGATTTTCAGAAAAAATCTAATTTTATTAAAGTTAGTTCTAAAAGCTTTTCTGAGTCCCATATTCATGATGTAAGTATTACAAAAGAAGCTCCTAATTATAGGCTGGAATAGCTTTTTTTGCAGATATTGGTATTGAAAAATCTGTGAGAGCCTAATAGAAAAAAAGGATGTTTTTGAGGATTTAGTGTTCTTACATACATAATGTCATTTTGCAAAATTTTGAGTAAGGAAATTTTTTCAGAACCGACTACATAGCTTTATAAGTTTAGGAAAAAAATGGCATACCAGAAGAACAGTCACCTGACATCCATCCCTAGTGATGGAGTTTTAATTTTAGATTTTGGTTCACAATATACCTGGTTAATTGCGCGCTCTTTGAGAGAACTGGGTTTTTATTCCCAAGTGGAATCTTTTGATCTTCCTTTGGAAAATATAATTAAAATGAAGCCGGCAGGGATTATTTTGAGTGGAGGTCCGGCTTCGGTTTTATCTTCTGACTCTCCTACTAGGGATTTGAAAGCTCTATTAGAAATAGCCCCTCTTATGGGAGTTTGCTATGGATTTCAACTGATATGCCATCAATGGGGTGGAAAAGTAGTGCCTTCTTCTGATCCTGATCTAAAAAAAACGCTAAAGCGTCGCACTTATGGCCGTAGTTACATTGATTGGAAAAAACCTTTGTTATACCGAACAGGTCAGGAAATAGCTCTATCAAGAGATTCTTTCCCCTTTGGAGAAAAAGAGAAACAATCGAAAAGCTCAAACCAGGTTAATAGGGAGGAAGTAAGGAGACAAAAAGTATGGATGAGTCATGGTGATTTTGTCTCTGAAGTTCCAAAAGGCTTTTCTATTTTAGCAGAAACAAAAAGAAAAGTACCGGCTGTGTTAAAGACAAAAAATATTTTAGCTTTACAGTTTCACCCCGAAGTGTCTCATACAGAACAGGGTAAAGATTTTTTATCTTATTTTGTGGAAACAATGTGTGGAGTAAAAAAAGGAAATTGGACGGCAGACTCTATGCTTTCCCTTTTAGAATCTCAGATAAAAGAGCAACTTAAGCCAGAGGCTTTTGTTGATGTATTCCCTCCAGAACTATCATTCCCGCCTTCTCTGTCATTCCCGCGAAAGCGGGAATCTAGTTCGGTAAACGGAAAGCCGCTTTGGCGGCTTTCCGTCCCGCGAAAGCGGGAATCCAGCCCCCCAGAAGGTTTTGTTGGTGCGTCCTTCCCAGAAAATGCAGAAGTGCTCTCGTCTAATAAAATATTATGCGCTTTAAGTGGAGGAGTGGACTCTACTGTTATGGCTTGCCTTCTAACAAAGGCGCTAGGGCCGGATCGCATTCATTGTGTCTTTGTAGATACGGGGCTTTTACGGGAAAATGAATTTCAAGAGGTATTAGACATTTATAAAAAATTAAAATTAAATGTAAAAGGTATTTTTGCAGAGAGAAAATTTTTGAAAGCTCTGGAAGGAGTGACAGATCCCGAGAAGAAAAGAAAAACCATAGGGCGAGTATTTATAGAAATTTTTGAAGAATATAAAAAGAAACATTCTGATATAAAGTATTTAGCTCAGGGTACTTTATATCCTGATGTGATTGAGAGTCTCTCTTTTAAAGGCCCCAGTGCTACCATTAAATCTCATCATAATGTGGGAGGTTTGCCTAAAAACCTGCCTTTTAAATTAGTAGAGCCTTTACGCTTTTTATTTAAAGATGAAGTGCGTGTTCTGGGAGAAAAATTGCAAATACCAAAAGAGTTTTTACAAAGACATCCTTTTCCAGGGCCGGGTTTAGCTGTTAGAGTCTGTGGTGAAATTACAAAAAAACGATTACAAAAACTTAAAAAAGCAGACGCTATTTTTATAAAGCAGCTTAGACAAGCTGGTTTATATGAAAAAATATGGCAAGCTTTTGCGGTTTTACTGCCTGTTAAGTCTGTAGGAGTGCAGGGGGATGAGCGTACTTACGATGAGGTGATTGTACTAAGAGCTATTACTTCCAGGGATGGGATGACAGCGGATTGGTTTTCTTTTCCTTCGGATTTTTTACATAAGGTTTCAGATCATATTACCAATGAAGTGCAAGGGATAAATCGTGTGGTGTATGATATTACCTCCAAACCTCCTGGCACTATCGAATGGCTTTAGTTTTTTTTATGTTTAGGGTGAGTATGAGAAGAGTGTAATTTTTTCACTGTTCTAAAGAATAGATTGCAAAACTTTGTGTTCTACCTATAATTGTACAAATCATGTTCATATATAATAAATTTCGATCTTTTGTTTTACTGTTTGGTATAGGGTTTATTTCTTATCAAAGTTTTAGTGCAGATGTTTCTTCTGAAAAACTGTCTGTATTGTCAAATCAGAGCCACATAACAAATAACAGACTTATACAAGATATAGCCCTTCAAGCTTTTGAGAAAGCTTTACAAGAAGGTTCCAGAGGTGTTTTACATATTTCTCCCAATGGAACAGGGAAAACTCGCGTGCTAGCTCAAGCTCTTAAATCTCGAATCACAAAATGGGAGTTAGAAAACAGGACATCTATAAGCACTCCATCCGAGCCAACTAATAAAGCCGGCAAAATCTCTATCGTGACGGCTCATCAAATTCACCTGGTGGACCAACTGGCCCAGGGTATTTATCAAGAGGTAAAAGATACACCTGTCCATCTTATCAACTGGAATAATGTCAAACAGCTTTCAGAGCATAAAAGCTTTGCTTCTTATGTTCGTAAAGCCTTAGAAAAACCCCATCCCACAGTGTTTGTTATCACCAGCCAAAGCTTAAGACCAGCTTTAGATCATCTATTTCAAGAAGGTATCTCTCGAAATTCTCAAACTTCTTCAGCCTCTCCAGCCTCTCAGCCTACCCCAGTTGCTTTAGCCTATCCGGCTTCTTCCCTGTATGAACATTTAGCCAAGAATCTGGATGGTATTTACATAGATGAGGCTCATCATTTAGGAGCTTCCAAAACGAAGAGATCCCTTCTGACTTTATGGGAGGCTAGTAGAGCTTTTCTTTATGGAGCTACGGCCACCCCTTTCCACTACACAGAAGACATAACAGAGCTTTTTAAGAAGACACACTGGTCTTATCTAAATAAAGCCGATAATTTATTTGAAAAACACTCTATAGAAGAGATTTTGGATCAATTATCCTTGGCTATTAAAAATAGAGATATAAGCCCTTTTAATGATTTGTATGTGATAGGAGAGTCCAGTTTTAAAGAGATCAAAGATCAGCCTGTATTCATCCAGGCAAGGAGTGACTATTTTGTTTTAAACCCGGCTCATTATGAAAGATTAGCTCAAATCCTATACCCTGTTGTTTTAGCCAACCAGAAGGGTTTTATTGTAACGGCAACGATTGCGGAGGCGGAAAGACTTCAGGAGTTTTTAGGTAAGAAATTTAGGGAGATACAGTTTGAAGTATATCATTCTGGTATGGGTAAAGATGAGAGAAAGAGAGTATTAACCAACTCTGAGAAGTCAACAGGCTCTCATTATATTGTGGCAGTAAGGGCTTTGGACGAGGGAGTGAATCTTCCTCACTTGTCGGCGTATATAGATTTGAACTTTACCATATCAATTAGGCAGATGATTCAGAGGATAGGGAGGGTATTGCGTCTTTATCCGGGTAAAGAAGTAGCGGATGTATTGTTTTTAGTGGATTATAAGAATGTGGAGATGGTGCAAGACATATTAAATATACTGGAGAAGGTGGAGAGGGTGTTTTTTAAAGAACAAGATGGTGGGGGAGGAGGCAATAAGAGAAGTGGGGACTATTATTTAAGATTTGCAGACTCGGAGATTACTCCCTTGGCGAGGGAGGAGTTATTGGAGTTAAGGGAGGAGCTTCAAAGTTCTATTAGGAAGTTTTGGTCAGGGAAGGAGTTTAGGTGGTTGACTTGGGAGGAATTAAGAGCGGCTATTAGGGAATATAACAAGGGGGCACCAGAAGGGGAAAGGATCAATTATGTAACTTATGTTAAAGGTAAACTATATAAGAAGATACCTGGAGCTCATTCTTCTCCTGCCCAATTTTATTCTGATTTTAAAGAACGAGGGGGGTGGGCTGATCTTTTAAGTCAGCCGGCGAAACCTCCACCTCCCACTCTTACTTGGGAGGAATTAAGAGCGGCTATTAGGGAGTATAACAAGGGAGCACCAGAAGGAGAAAGAATCATCAATTATGTAACTTATGTTAAAGGATATAAAAAGATACCTGGAGCTCCTTCTAATCCGGCCCAATTTTATTCTGATTTTAAAGAGCGTGGGGGGTGGGCTGATCTTTTAAGTCAGCCGGCGAAACCTCCACCTCCCACTCTTACTTGGGAGGAATTA
>JAPPLY010000005.1 GCA_028819305.1 Bdellovibrionales bacterium | reverse complement strand
TGGTGGAGGTGACAGGGATCGAACCTGCGACCTTCTGAATGCAAATCAGATGCTCTCCCAGTTGAGCTACACCCCCTTATTTCTCTATATCTTTTATTATCAAAATTGATTTTTATTTCAATATTTAAATTGTAGATGAGGTAATAGTTTTAAAACGGTTTCTTTTTTCTTAGAAAAGAAGACATATAAAATGAGTTCCTTAAAGAATTTATACCAAACCGATATAGAAAAAGGGGTGTCCTTCAAAACTTCTCTCTTCCCTTTCAAAGAAAATCCGGAGACGATCGAAAAACCTGGTCCTTGCGCAAATGGGGAGTAGATCTCAAACGGGATTGGGGTATAGTAGTGAAAAATAGCTGTGGGGGCTTAGCTGTTGCCGGTAGATATTTGATGATTTAAGAGCCGAGCTATCCATATTCTTTCACAAATTAAATTAAAACCAATAGCTTCTGCTCCCATAAGAACAGATTCAAAATATTGCTTTACATCTTCAATTTCATCCATACTTACTTCTGTGTCATATAAAGAATCCTCTAAAACTTCAATAAAGCTGATTAAATCAGGTGTGGTGACCACTTTTGGCAGGCGATTCATATCCAGATCAGAGTAAATAGCGGGTTTAAATCCAATGAGGTTTTCAGTAAGAATGACTTTTTTGCCATCGGAAAAATTAACTTGTAAAAATAGCTCTTCGTTTGAATCTTTACGGGGTAAAACTTCATTTATAGTATTGGTGTTCACCTTTAAGTACTTTCCATCGACACTTTGACATATAATTAGCTCATCTGTACCGCTTTCTAGAAAACGGAGTCCTCGGCTTTGTGATACAAAATTCACAATAGATTTTACAAGGGAAGAAGCGGGTTCACATTTTTGTATTTTCACAAAAAATCTCCTTTAATTTTTTCCTTTATAGTTAGTAAATTTTCCTATTGTCTTTCTATTTATTCAAAAGTGAAAACTCCTGAAAAAATTCGGAAAAGTTTAGCTCCATGAAAACGGGGACAAAACCCTCTGGGTGTATGACAAAATACATTATGGCATAATTTGTATTAAAGTTCGCCAAACAAAACCCTCTGGGTTTAAATCATATAATCATTAGTTTTCATCGGGACAAAAAGGAGGAAGCTTAAAAAATAATTCATTATGTCTCTTAAAGAGACGCTTTTTGTATAAGAATAAAGTTTGATTTTTAGGGTTTTAGGCCAGATGTGGACTTGATCGGATGAGTTTATACCGATCCGGTCAAGAATCCTCATTCCCCGCGGAGGCAGGGATCAAGCAAGATCAATATATCTCTAATGGTAAAATTAGGCGTCCCGAGAGGAAGAAAAAAGAAATAAGGGTGATACAATAAATTAATTCAGGAAGTTGGAAGAGAGACGAAATGTCACTCTTTTTCTAAGAATGGCTTTCCTATTCCTCTGCTTATCAATCCAGTAACCAATAACATGAAGTTGCACTGTATAGACTGGCAGTGAAGTTAGAAAAAACTCTTCTGGTTCTCTTTGATTAGCGGAGTCTTGTGCCGTAGAGCGAATATTATTTAAAGTTCCAGAACCATTTTCTTCGTCTTGTTTTGGATGGTCTGTAGGTATAGGCACTCCGCTGACGAATAAAATAAGATTATTCAGACTGTTCGCTTTATCAGGTTTAAAAAGCTCTCCACGATAATGTCCTGGTTTTGAACCTTTTGGAGTGGGAGGAATAATGTAAAGAGGGTCACTTTGGCAGTAACCCGATTGAATTTCATGTCTTCCTCTTAGAGTTTCACTGCCCCATTTAGCTTCAAAAGAAAATACAAGATCTTTAACTACGGCGTAGTAGGAGTTGTGTTTATTTACTATGATCAAACCTATTTGGAACCAGTTTTCATCTACTGTTGTTGGAATAGGTTGATTGCTTGTTTCCGTATTTGCTTCTTCTCCATCTTCGTCTTCAGGCACTTCCTCCGGGTCTAGTCCATAGCGAGCTTCATCGGGAACTCTTCTACGACAGATTCTTTCCCCTCCTTCACTTAAAAACACGAGAGGGTCTCTTTTAGAGTCAATAGGTGCAATGCGTACGGCTAAAGAGGTTTCTGAGAGCAAACCTCCTTCACTTCCCTGTTTGGGTGATATCCCGCAACCCTTGATAGTGAGTAAAGGAAAGAGTAATATAAAGACATTAAAAAAGCACTTTCTATTTATAAAAGAGGGATATTTCATGAGTTTTTAGTTTTCCTTTTATAAAGCTTATAATTTATAAAGGTTCATGGTCCTGTATTTCCTCTTTTTCTAAAGAAAAAGAGGTTCTCTTTCACGATTACCTATATGTTTTATTCTATATGCTCATTTCTTAAGTTTATTGGCTACAATACCCTATAGCATTCAAGTGCCAATTATTACTAAATAAAGTGATTTTAAACCAATAATAAATTTACTACTGCTATAGTAGGGGGTAACATTTAAAACCACGACTTTTGACTGGTCATTCAAGTACATCTTCAATATTTTTCCTTTTGGGCTATTTTTGTAACTTGTAAATCCCTTATTTTTTTAATGCTATCTACCGCTCTTTACTTTGATAAATTTTACTGGTGTCTGACCATGAAAACAGCGGGGTAAAATTTATTTTGTACTTTTGCGAAACCATTGCAAACTACTGGAGCAATCTTATAATAATCTAAAATTTCTGACAAACAATAATATATTCTTTATGCATAGTATTTATTTTTTTTCCTACCACATTTGTTGGGGAGTTTTGAGCCGGCATAACTTTTGATGAAATGGATCGCTCATAAGTTAAAACATGCCTGAATCCATTTTTTTCAAATTGTTCTGCAATAAATTGATCCGTCGGTAAAGTGACCTTTTTTACTGTTCTATTACCAACAATATAAATAGAAAAACCTTTATATATTATAGCTTGAGCAACTTCTTTGATAGATTTCTCTAAATCCATATAAAAGGAGGATACTTCTAAGGCTCTCTTTTGATCAACTCTATTTATTTTTTTAATAGGTGAGGATAAAACTCCTTTATTATATAAAGTTTTAACTTTTTTTCCACCCATAAGTTGAGAATCAACCTTTCTGGAATTGGGAAAACCAATCCATTCATTAGAGAGGGTAGAAAATTGTCCATAAGCGACTGTTGTTTTACTATCTCCATACGGCGGACTAGTTAAAATTACATCATATTTGGTTTTTTTATATGTAAATTCTTTACTATAAAAATGAAAGTTTTGTTTTTTCAATAAAGGTAAGTATATTTCAATGTAGGTATTTAAAACTTTATCTAAGTTTTTGAAATATAATTCAAATACATCAGGATAAAATGATTTTCTTTTTTCTTCTGTCATTCTGTAAAGCTTAAACTCACTGTTTCTAGTGTAAGAAACAAACCTCACTGTTTCAGAAAAAGCCAACCAAAATAAAGATTGATATTTTTTATCATCAACTTCCTCTAATATAGAATTTCTAATAACAGACAAATCTTTAATAGTTCTTTTGGAAAACCAAAAATCGATATTTGTTACAGGAGGAGGGGAAATGTTTTTTTCTTCATAATAGACAACACACTCTACGTTTTTCCTATAATTAAGAAATTTTTTTTTGTTCAATTTCGTGTATTTTGCTTTGGCGATAAGAATAGCTAAAGGGTTTATATCAAAGCCATGAAATTCTGAAAAACCAGAAGCCATCCCTGCAAGAACAGAAGATCCTGTCCCACAATAAGGATCTAATAAGCGATGTTTATGGATTTTTAGTTCTTTAAAAAGCTCAATACCAATCTGAGGCAACATGGTTGCTGGATATTTATGAAGATTGGGGAAATGAGTAGAATAATTTTCCGCTTTAAAATCATAATTGTTACTTATCTGTATTTCATACATCATTTGTTCTAATATTTATAATTCTATTAAATCAGGTCAACCCCCTAAATTTCGGACTGAAATCCAACCATTTTTGTCATAACCTGATTGCATAATCTCCTAAATTGAGTTGAAGTAGGCGTTTTTTTAAGCTCCTCTATGGTCATATTCAACGCCCCCTGTATTTTCTTTTTTCTGTAAAACTCAATTCTTATCGACATAAGAGGCTTTTAGCTCTTTCAAACTCGATGAACTGAGTTTTAAAGTTATTGCTTTTTGTAGAGGAAGTAGATGTTCTGTATCTCTGCAAGGTTGAAAATCTTGGTCTTTTTTCAAGCCCAACAGTTCTATGCTGGAAGAACTAATCTCATTTTCAATTAAGAAACGGCTTAAAGCACCTAAAACATTTTGTTGATCAGGGAGTAATGGGAGCGTAAAAAGGCAGTGGTGATTTTCAGCCGGAAAAATCTTTTTTTCCTGAAAAGCATAGTGAAGCATTTCATGCCCCATAATATAAAAGCCTAAGCCCACATAATCTCTTTTCACTCCATAAGGATCATTTTGATAGTAGGAAAGAAAAGTTCTCTTTGGATTGATTTGAATATAGTTGGTATTGTCATAATGATAAGCTAAAAAATTTGCAATCCACTCAGGAGTGATTGTTGAGGGGCTATTTTTTTCATGGCGGATATACTCCGTCCAAATGAGAGGGTTGTTTTCAATCCATTGTCTTTGCCAAGCTGTCAGCTGTTGATCCTGTTTCTGTTTTTCAAAAGGGAAAAAATAAATAACTGGGGAAGGAACTTCAGGGGGAAGATTTACTGTTCGTTTAATAAAAGCCCAAATGGAATTAGATTGTTCCTGTAGATGAGGAAACTCAAAGAAAGGGACATCTCCTCTCAAAGTTACAGAGGAAGTCTCATGCGAGGGAAAAGGAGTTAAATCGCTTTCCTCCTTGGCAAGATTAAAATACAGTCTATCTGTATAAGCGGATGGACTTTCTGTAGTGAGGTCGCGTCCATAAGCGGAGCAAATAAACATTAGGAAAAAATATAAGAGCAAATTTTTTATAAAAAACATATATTTTATAAAATAATATATAGTACAAAATGAACCAAACTGAATTAACAATCATTGATTTTATATGCTACCTTGTTAAGTAGATTATACACCATATTGTATTTTAACTTGGAAATTAAGGAATCTTATTTAAAAAACAGGCCAAAAGGCCATTTATTATACTTATCAGTGATTTTTTGATAGAAACGCCTTTCATCAATCGGATTTCCCGAATTTCGGAAAGTAAATGCTCAAATTAGTCTTCTCCAAGAAAAGTCCCGTTTTCCAGTATAGGTATGTGAAATCAAGACTCAAATAACCTATAAGTCTTTTTAGTCACGACTTTCCTGACTTATAGGTCGTTTTGGTCATTCTGTTTTCCTAAAGGACATATTTACTAATGAGCCACTCTCCTTGTAGCCCACTAGACCCCTGCTTTCGCGGGGTTGCCAGTGTTTTTGTGGGTTGCCAGTGTTTTTGTTGGAGTTAAATCAGATAAGGTGGCCTGAACCTTTTGAGATCCGAATTGTTATTTTTATTGGCTATAATCAATATTTATATGAATAATATGGGTATGATAGACAGATTATTAGTACTTATTAAAATAGTGAGTAAAAATAGGTATTTCATTATATAAATTCTTCCTTAAAATTTTTAAAACTCAGTCTGATTTTTTAGTGGCGATAGCCACTTTTCTTAAGCCGGTGGATTTGACAGCATTGATAACAGAGATGACTTTTCCGTGTAGTACATTTTTATCTGCTGAAATAAGAACCTGGGTTTCCTCTGGATTTATATCTTTTAGACTTTTTAGGCGATCTTCTATTTGTTCCGAATCCACGACTATTCCGTTTAGGAAAATACGACCATCTGTATTAACAGTGATATTGATTTTTGCCGTATCGTTGATGGTGTTGGAGGAACTGGCTTTAGGTAGATCCAAAGAAAGTCCGGTTTTTATGATAAAAGGAACAGTAACCATGAAGATGATTAATATAACCAAAATAATATCCACAAAAGGGATAATATTGATTTCCGCTATAGGTTGGTTGTCCTCTATTAGTTTTCCAGCCATATTAAATTTATTTCCTTTTTAAAGCCAAAGGTTTTTATTTATATAAACTCTATAAAGTTTTTCCATCTTTTGTAGTTAGTATATGAAATGTAAACTCTATCAAAAATATTTTATACAGATTATGTTTGAAATTTTAGATTTTATTTGGATTCCCGCTTGCGCGGGAATGACAGGTTAACCGAAAAATTCAAACTATATAAGTATCACTCCCTTTAAATCCACTTTTAAACAAATTACTTGTGGCAGTTTTTAGCAAAAGAAAGTAGAGTTTCCTTCATGGACTCCAAATGATGAAAAATCATTTTTAATTGCTTTTGTAAAAAATTGTAAGCCGTAATAGCGGGGATCGCCACGATAAGCCCTACGGCTGTAGCCACCAAAGCTTTTGAAATACCCACCATAACCACCGCCGCTGATCCACTGTCTGACCCTAAAGCTTCAAAAGCCTCCATAACTCCAAAAATAGTGCCTAAGAGACCAATAAAGGGAGCGTTAGAACCTAAAGTGGCTAGAAAACCGAGCCGTTTTTCCATTTTTGGCTTAAGAGCGAGTAAGTGGGAGTTCATCATTTCCTCCAGACCCCTGTCTCTTTTTTCCGTGATATGTTCCCACCCTTTTTGCAATAACTTTCCGGCTGGTAAGAGAGCGTATTTGTCGTACACTAATTTCATGTGAGAATTTCTATTACTTTCCAAGGCATCTATCATTTCAGATAAGATGAGAGATGTTTCAGATAGAAAGTTTTTAAGAAGGAAAAAACGATCCATTATAATAGCTATAGAAAATATACTTAAAATAATCAGAAACCACAACACCACTTCATGAGCTGCCGAAGAAAGAGCAAGTAGTTGATCTGTTAACATAGATGGGCCTCCTAAGGTTGGTGGGAATACAGCTACTTTATTTCTATTTTTTTAAATGAGAATATATATAAAAGGCTGCTCCCCTATTATAATATAGGTTTAAGCTAATTTTAAATCAAATCTTCTCTATTTAAGTTCAAAGGGTTTAGGTTTTTTGGATTTATACTGAACTTGCTTGAATTTTGTGGTTGCTGTAAGCTTTCCTCCTACAGGGGGAGTCGGAGAGTGGAGGGTACAAATTCCATACCGGATCGGTATAAAGTATATAAGAAAGGTGTTATGGCGCAGCAATTCAAAAAACTATACCAAACCAATAGGGAATCTTTATTTTCACGGGGCTGTCATTGTTCCCTCTGTTCATTTTTGGAAAGAAGTTTACAGAAACCACAAAACCTTTTCCTCGCGAAAGCGAGAAACTTCTCGCCCCCCGCCTTCGCGAGGGCCGGGTCGTGGGGATCAAACAAAATTAGTATATTTGGTACTTTATATATAGCTGTTTTGATGTGCTTGTTTTTATCTTCTTGTATTTTTAAGGAATCTCGTTCTCCCTCTTTTCTCGTTCTTGTGGTGGATTCTTTAGGTTTTGACTCTGTATCTTGTTATCGAGATGATGTACCTGCTCAACAGTCTGGTTTTAATTTGTTTTGTCATTCCAGTATTCGATTCCATCATGCTTATACTCCTTCTGTCTTAGCGCAACCAACTTTAGCCTCCTTGTTGACGGGGCTCTATCCTTATGAACATGGTGTGTGGTCAAATGGTTCTCATTTTTTATCTTCTCAGTTTAAAACACTTCCGGAAGAGGCCATAAAAAGAGGTTATCGCAGTTCTTTTTTTTCCGGAGGAGGGGCTATTTGGAGAAAGTCCGGCTTAAGTCAGGGTTTTGATGTATTTGATGATAATATTCATTTAAGTGTTAAGAGAGTGTATCGTCCCGCTCGAGAGAATATCCAATTGTTTTTAAAGTGGTTAGATCGTATTGGGAATAAAGGTTCTTTTTTTTCTATTTTATATTTTCCTGATTTGCAATTTTCTCCTCCAAAAAGAGACAAGAAAATAGGGGACCTGCCAACTCGCAAACATATTTTAGATCAAGCTCTTTATTATTTAGTGAAAGAGTTGAAGAGAAGAAAAAAATGGCATTCTACTTATGTCATTTTGTTGGGCACAAAGGGTCAGGAGAAATATCAATCTTTGCGGCAAAATGAAATCCCCCCTTGGAGCTTGTTTAGTGATAACACGCAAGTCAGTTTGTTTATCAAAGGTTTGAGCAAGTTCGGAAAAAAAGCGCGTTATGGGAATGTGGATATCCCAGTCACTTTGGTAGATGTTGGATGGACTTTATTTGATTTGCTGGGTAGTGAGGTCTTACAACAAAAAAAGACAGAGTTTTCAAGTAAAAAGTTATTTCCGGTTTTATCTCTTAAGAGATATATCCTTAAGGATAGGAGTAATAAGGGAGGGAAAGAAAAACCCGGCCTCTCTTCCCGTTTTCGACCAGGTTGGAATTTTCTGGTTAAAAGGGGTATAGCCTTAAATAATCAGAACATGCCTTCTGTTGCAAAGAGATATGTGTCAACGGATTTGTCTGATCGAGCTTTATTAATAGAGTCTGGATGGCCCCTTTGGAGAAAGAGGGGACTTAGTCGTTTTGCTGTCAAAAAAGGCCCCTATCTTTTTATTTATGATGAAAAGCCGCATCTTTATAATAGTTTGACAGACCGACGGGAACTACATCCTTTATCTTCTCTCCGTGTTCATCCTAATTTACAGATTTTAAAAGACAGTTTTTTATTTTACCTGGAACATATAGGAATAAAACCCTGGAAACCACCAGATCCGTTTTTTACAGAAACTTTGCGTTTAGGTAAAAAACTTTTTAGTCTCCATCCTTTTCAGTCCTCTGTAGAAGTGAAAAATCAACTTCGTATTTTAATGGATAAAAATCCTTCTTATTTGAATTTAATTTCCTGGAGAGCCGATTTGGCCTTGAGAAATAAAGAGTGGCAGGTATTGAAAAATTTAGGAAAGAAAAGAAAAAATTTTTACTGGCAATATGTAGCTGGTCGGAATTTAAACGAAGAAACAGGGGAAAACGCCCAAGCTGCCTGCGAGAAGATTTTTGAAAAAAAACAAGCTACAGATTGTCACAACAAAAGTTTACAGAGTCTTTATAAATGGATTCAGAATAAAGAGGAAAGTAAAAATAAAAAAAATCAATCTCGATTTTTTTATTTTTACTTAAAAGAAAAAAGGGATCAGAAAATATCCCACTTAAATCAAGTTACTTATTTGGTATGGGATACTCGCTTTGCCCAGTTTCAGGGTCCACTTTTATCTGATTTGTTTTTGCACCTTCCTGAGCATAAAAAATATTTAAAAATAGTTCAGGATGTGCTGTTTTTTAATTAAATTAGTATGATTCATAGAAACAACTAGGTAGGATCCATAAGATCAATTATACCCAGCCAAAAAGGAATATGAGGGTTGTCTTCTGCGGCTAGTTGACTTAGCTTATCCACTGTTCGCTCCTCTCTTTTGAGATAAAACCATTTGGCAGGGATAACATTCCTATTTAAAAGAATAAGACGATCTTCCGATTGAAAACGAAAAAAAAAGGGGTGAAAGGAGATGTCTTCATGAATGCCTAATAATTGGTAGGGTAAAGGAGGATGAGCTGTTCCCCGCTTTTGCGGAGACAAGGTTTTGTGATTTAAGGGAGGGGTCACGGTTTGTCCGATACTACGCAAATATTGATGAGGTTGATCAATTAAAACCACCGGTTGACCTATTTGAATAAAGGTCAATATATTTCCCACTACAGTGGCAAAAAATAGCTCAAAACCCATAGCATATTCCTCTTGATTGATTTTATCGAATATATTTTGATTGATTTGTATGATAGTTGTCCTCATGTCATTTTCTATAGGAGTAAGACTCATCAGTTTTGGAAAGGGTTGGGTGCTTTCCTTGTCTTCTGAAAGGAAGTTGTATTGCGTTTCAATATTTTCAAATAGATCTTGTGTATCTGCCGCTTCCTGTCCCCAAGGGGTGATAGCCGTCATTAATTTTTTATTAGATGATAAATAGCATTTAGGTTTAGGTCGAAAAATTTTTCCAGAAAAAGAACGTTCTTGAATTTTCATTATAAGTTCCTTGATAGGTGTCTAAAGAAAAGGGGATCAATATTTATTTAGCTTTTCTTTTGCTCTATTATAGTATAAACCTGTATCTACATCTTGACTCAGGATTTTATTCCAATCTTCTTTGGCAGCACTGACATTACCTACGCTTTCATTTAGGGAAGCTTCCTCATAAATGGGTCTCATTTTTACTTCCAGTTTTTGTCGCGCTTTCTCCATAAAAGCCAGGGCTTTTTTATTATGAGACTCTGGGATTTTTTCAGAGGCTTTTTTGCAGGTGTAGTAAGCTTTTTGAAAACTCTGACTATTAAATTGACCTTCACATTTGCGGTTCAGTCTATTATTTGTATCGTTAAAATTTTTCTTAATGCTGGCTAGTTCTCTTTTAGCTGTTTCCCGTGTTTCTTTTAATTCTTTATGATTGCTAATATTAATAAAATGTTGATAGGCAGACATGGATTTTAAGACCTGGCCCCTTTTGTAGAGGGATTTAGCATAATTGTATTTGTTCCTGATGGAACCGATAAATCTTTTTCTTTCCGCTCTACGTTGTTTTTTTTCCTCTTTTTCTAACTCAATGGCATCAAATCTTTCTGTAAGGGTGTGGATTCTGCTGTCCGCGGGAGCTAGTTCTATAGCCGGATTGAGACAATCCACCAGCTCATATTTTAATCTAAATCTTTCAAATTCTTTTGCACATTTACTTGTGATTTTTTGAATAAATTCTTCTGTCTCTTTCGCTTTTTGTTTTTTTAATTCTAGATCATGTTTTCTTTTTTTGTTTTCAGCGGCTTGCATACAGGCAATCTCTAACTTTTTAGAGTCCTGGTAAGAATCGGTATATTCATGTACTTTTTTTATTTCGCTTTTACAATATTCAAACTTTCCTTTGGAATAAAGCTGCTGAGCAACTTGATATGTGTCTTTTACGATCTGAGTTTGTTGAGGAGTCAACCCGGCTAGGCTACCGGCTTGAGGGGCCATTTCTTCAGGGGGTTCTTTTTCTTTTTGTTTTTCTTTGTTAACAAAGAAAAACAAAACAATCATGAGGACACCGTATATGATAAGCCGTTTTTTATTTTTTTGGAAAACAGATAAATTTTCTGCTTCTTCCGGTGTTTCCATAATCACCCCGGGAAGATCAGCCGGCAGGGGCGGAGGTAAGTAAGGTACAGGAGGAGGAGCTCCTCCTGGTGGTGTTTGTATGGGCACAAGCCCGAAAGGTGTGTTTGTGGCCGATGGTACAGGAACGGGAGGGGGTGGAGCTTTTAGTCCGGCAAGTTTTTTTTCTAAAGAAAGGTTTTTAATCTCAAATACAATATCAATATCCATAATATAAATCACATCGCCGCTTTGGATGGGATAAGTTTTACCTGGACTTAATTCTTTGTCATTTAAAATAGTGCCATTGGAGCTTTTTAAATCTTGTATATAATAAAAACCTTTATCTTGGGTTATTTTAAAATGTTCTCGGCTGATATTGGGATTATCTACTATAATATCTGCTGATTCATCTCGCCCGAAAACCCATTCGGATTGATCTTCTAATTTGAAAATATCACGAGGGGTATCGTCATCGTAAGACACTTTTAAGCAGGTCAATAACTTCTGTTTATCATCTCCGATATTCATAATGCGTGTTTTGTCATCTCCTGATACTAATTCAGGCACAGAGGAGGAAAGGGACGATTCTGGAAAGTGATCTAGTTCTTTTTTAGTATTATTAATTTTGTCTATTTGTGATTCGGTTTTATAACCCGGGGGTGGTTCTTCCGTCGCGAGATTTTCTTCTTCCGGTTGTTGTGTGGTCACCAGGGATTTTTTTTCGTCTATTAAGGTAAAATGAAAATCTCTTATTTGAAATGATCCCCCTATGGGAACAGTACCTTCCTGTTTTTCTTCCCCTTCCAGGATAAGCTCTTGCGTTTGGGATAAATTTTTTACGATCCATTGATCGTCTTCTCCTACAGATAAAGAAAGGTGCTTGCGGGAAATACCAGGTTGTTCGGGTAAGATAATCTGATTATCTTTTCCTCTTCCAATAAGGTATTCCTTATTTAGTTCAAGAGAGGTTTCTTGTAGGATTTTTCCTTTATGTTTAATAATTAATTTTAACATCAGTAGCGATCCTCGTGTTGTATCTGACAAATTTTAAAATTTTCTTTAGCTTCTTTATAAGTCATATTATGTTTATCTTTTATCGCCATCATGACATTTTTAAACGAAGACATACAAGGTACAAATCGTCGTTTTTCTCTGTAATCTTTTCCGGCTACCATCCAGGCTTGTATAAGTTGTTGGTTTTTCACTTGAGATTTTTGTAGATAGGAAGCACATAAGTCATGTTGAGGGTAAAGTGTTTTACAAACACGAAAAGATTCAATAGCGCGAGTGTAAATCCCTTTTCTATAATCTCTGATTCCCTTAGTATAAGCAAACTGAGCATGTTTATAATTACTAAGGGCATTTTTACTCCTTTTTTCCATCTCCTGTTCTTTCAGTTCAGCCAGAGTTTTTACAGTTTCCTCTCGATCCATGAGAGTTCTCAATTTGTCTGCCTCTTCTTTTTTTTGTTCGGTGTCTTCCATGAATAACCAGATACCACCTATAGTTATAGTAACGAGTATTATTTTAGGAAGGAGACTTTTTTTTTGTTTTCTTTTTTTATATGGTGTGTTCACAGATGGGGGAGCGGGGTAAGCCCCTTGAGGGGGGAAGGGAGTGAGGTGCAGATGGGGTTCAGATAAGGAAGGTGGATTTTGTTTTAAGTCTGGTAAAGGGTTGCCCTGTGCGGGGGCAGTAGCAGAAATAGCTGGAACATTGTTATTACCGCTTGCGTTTACAGAGGGGGAAGGGAGAGGTAAAACAGGAGCGGGGGAGGGAGCCGCAGGATGGTGAGCGGCTGGCGTGTTATTAGTATGTGTGGTTTTTTGAGGATTTTTAAATTCAAATTGTAAAACAGAAGAACCAAATTGAATCAAATCTCCATCCTGGAGGTCGGATTCCATTTTCACTATGTTATTAACTTTAATAGAGCTTCTTTTACTTAAGTCCTTGATGGAGTAATTGTTATGAGAATCCAGTATTACGACAGCTTGCTTTCGGGAACATTTGTCATCATTCGCTAAAACAATATCGTTATCTGAGCTTCTTCCTATGGTAATCTTTCCTGCCACTAGTTTATAAGAAGCTCCTTTATGAGGCCCTTTAATAATCTTCAATCGAGCGACAGAAAGTGAGGGTGAATGAAGAGGAAGGGATTTCTGGCTTGGGTTCATCTTATCCCGCCTCTTCTTGTTCCTGGTTCATTTGTATAAAAGAAATCAAAGTGTAGGCTAGTCCCTCTTTTCCATAAACTCCTTTCGCGGAAAGTTGGAATTCGACTCCACTAAACTCCAAAGAGTCAGAGGCCATTTCATGAGGGTGTTGCTGCACTCTCTCTAGTAAGTTACTTAAGTTGAGCTTAAGAGCCTGGTCGTCAATATCTTGAACAAGGCAGTTTAAAATTCTCTCTGTGCTCACTCCTGTTTCTTCTTCAAAGAGAGCACTGGCTGCTTGAATTTTCATGCTTTCCATGTCAATTCCTAAAGTGGGGTAGCCTATCATTTCTATTAAGTGGTTCATTTCTGTCATACGGTCGTACTCGCTCCTATTTTGATTTAACTCCTGGGCGGCAGAGATACGGGATAGAGCTGAGTTAATGTTGTCAGTGAGACTTTGTAAGGGAGTGAAGTCATAATCTGTTTGCACGGATAAAGAATCATCTTTTAAAGCGGAACTCAATTGTTTATTTAATGAGACAATAGGGTACTCAATCATTTTATAAAGGAAGAAAAAAAGAAGTACGGCTAAAACCAAAGCAATAAAACAGGTTTGCACAAGAAGGCTAATGGTTTTTCCTAAAGCGAGTGTCCCCATTTTATAGATGACAACAGAGTACGCTTCAGCCCTATGCGTATTTGTTTTTTTATTATAAAACTGAATAGGTACCATGGCTGCAACAGTATTGGAGTCTATTTTTTTTACGGAATTACCTTCTTTTCTCCTTCCTTCATTAACGAAAGGAATTTTAGAGTAGGTATGGGTTTGTTCGGCAGGAGCAATAATCTTTCCGGTTTCCGCTTTAATAATAAAAGCTTTTACGACACCTGGTCTTCTTAAGGCATATTCCACACTGGCGGCGGAATGTAGTTGGTTTTTAATAGTTTCGTAGTTCATGCGAGCTAAAGTCGTGGCAATACTTTCCGCGTGGTTCATGCTTTCCTGTGTTACACTGGAGTTTAATATTTGAACCAAGGGAATAGCGGAGAGGGAGGTCATTGTCACTATGAAAAAGATCATAATGGAAGCAATCACCCATTTGAATTCTAGCCACACAGGTAATTTATAAACCCCCGGTAAAACAACTTTATCCATGTAATTTTTGAACCAGTTTTTTAATGTAAGCTTAACCGGTGTTTCCGCATTTTTTGACATATCTTGTTGTGTTTGTCCTTCCATTGCCGGTATTGGTTGAAGCGTGTGTTGTTGTGGCGGGGGATAACCACTACCGTAATGTAAAGTAGGAGGGTAAGAGGGAGGTGTGTTTCCCTGGGAATGAGGATGAAAGGGAGTGGGAGCTAGGTTTGGTTTGCTGGAGCGTACAATATCGAAGGTGGTTTGGCATAGAGAAACCTTGTCTTTGTTATGAATAGTGCTTTCCTGAATTTGCACCCCATTTAAGAAAGTGCCATTGCTGGACTGGAGATCCATAATGATAGCTCCTTGTTCATCTATTTCTAGCTCGGCGTGTTTTTTAGAAATGCCAGGGTCGGCGATAGTGATTTGGCAGTCATCACTTCTACCTAGAATGTACTTTCCTTCCTGCAAAGGTATTTCCTGTCCGGCTAGCTTGCCGTTTAAAAATCTAATAGCCCACATAGAGCTGATCTCCTGTTTGTAATTGGCTTGTTTCCAAAGCGGGTGATTTTAGTTCAAATACAGAATAAGTTTTGGAAAATAAGCCAGGGTGCACTATTTTCCAGGGAGCTATGTTTTTAAATACGGCAGTGATTTTTAAAGAAGGGTTGACAAAAATAACATCAATAGAAAACTTCATAAAAAAAGTGTGAATACCCCCTGTGCAAGGCAAAATCCAAAAGGCCGAGGAAGAGGGAAAATCTTCTTTCCCCATTAATCCTTTTACCCGGGAGAAGAAACGGTGGGCAGTGACCACATTTTGAGCTAAAATTTGATTGGTTTTTTTATTAATGAGAGAAGACATTTTTAAGACCCTCCTCTGTATAAAAACTGCAATCCAATCGGAGAGAATATTGTCAGCATCACAGCCGGAAGAATGAAAAAAATCATAGGTAGAAGCATTTTTTGTGAAGCTTTAGCCCCTTCTTTTTCCGCTCGAGCAAAACGTTCATATCTCATTTGTTCTGATTTGGCCTTAAGAGTTTTTGCAATGCTGGCACCAGTTTCATCGGAATCAATAATCATGGTGCAAACACTGGTGATTTCGTCTATGTCCATTCTTTTTGCTAAATTGGATAAAGCTTCCTGTCGGGAACTTCCTAGTTTAATGTCTTTTTGTACAATCAAAAATTCATCTGCTAAGGGAGAGTTTTTGGCTTTTTCCGTTATTTTTTGTATAGCTCCAAAAAAGTCCAGCCCTGCCTCTGTACTAAGGGCCAGGAGATCAATAAAGAAAGGAAGTTCAGTGGAGATGGAAACATGTCTTCTTTTTTTATGACCGCTGCAATACATGTGTGGAAAATACATTCCAAAGAGACCTATGACGATACTGAACCAATAAGGGTAATTTAATTGTAAGGCAAAGTTCATAATAATAAAAAAGAGGGGAAACATAAGGCCCCATAAAATTTGCAAACCAATAAATTCATCTGTATTGAGTTCTTTACTAATACCGGCGGTGATAATTTTATGCTCTATGGATTGACGATATTTCGGTGACTTGATATTTTGTACATACTTTAAAGCTAAATTATGGACTAAGGGCCTGGATAACTGAATTAAAGGCATTTTAGAAGGTGTGGGTTCATTGCCTTCAGCCCATGCCAGGGATTCAGCGTCATTTTTTTTAGCAAAAATGACAGAACAAAATAAATAGACCGATAAAGCCCCTAAACCCAGTCCGGAAAATAGAAATAAATAGCCAAATTCCATAAAATTAAACCTTTTCTCTTATTTTTTTATAGACTTCTTTAAAGAAATATCGGAAACCAGAGCTTCTAACATAAGAAAAATTAAAAATGATCTGCTGGTCATGTCTGATATGTTTTGTCATCTCAATTATGGTTTTATAGGCACCGGTTCTATTTGCCAGGCCTGCTTACAGGGTTTTTTGCACACAGCAAAGATACCAAGAGAAAAAATCTTTCTCAGTTCTCGTACCCCTATTCGGTTAAAAAAAATAGCTGATCGTTTTTCTGTTCAACCTGTTTCAGGGAATGAAGAACTGATCACCAAGTCCCAGATTGTGTTTTTATGTATCAAGCCGAAGGACCTAGTTCCGGTTGTAGAACCTTTAGCTAGTCAGTTTAACAGAGCGCATACCATTGTGAGTTTTCTGGCAGGGGTGCCTTTGAATGTGCTGCAAAAACTATTACCTAATGTGAAACGTCTCGTTCGTATGGTTCCTAACACTCCGGCTAGTGTGGGAGAGGGCCTTTTTGCTTATAGTTTAGTACGAGATGATCCTAGCCTAGAGTCTTTTGTACAGGAATTATTTTCTCCCTTAGGAGTCGTTCTAAAAATGAAGGAAACTCAGTTAAGTGCTTTTACTGTTTCTGCCAGTTCGGGAGTAGCCTTTGTGTTAGAGTTAATGCAGTATTGGAATGAATGGTTGGAAAACCATCATTTCTCTGTTGATTTAGCTAGACAAATTAGCCTTCAAACTTTTTTGGGTGCAGCTTTGTGGGCAAAGGCTTTTCCTAATTTGTCTTTAATGCAGATGCAGTCACGAGTAGCCAGTAAAAAAGGAATGACAATGGAAGGTTTGGAAATTTTTCGTAAGGCTCAGTTGGACTCTATTCTGCATTATGGTTTTGAAAAAGCGGCTCTTCGGGAAAAAAAATTATTCGACCTTAAAGAAGGAAAGTAATACTGATCTTGCTTGACCCTCGCTTTCGCGAGGATAGTTTCCCGGACTGGTCTATGTACGTGCTTATGTACTAAAAAGCTAACGCAAGGAATAAGTGTTGGATTTATAAAAAAAAGTTTTTTAAAGTGTCAATTAAGAGCGGGAGGCTTGAGGTTTTTATTACTGTTCGGTAAAAACCAGGGGACAGGGATGTTCTCCTCTTTAAATGGATATTGGGTAGAAGAAGATGGTGTTTAACTCTCTTCTTTTGGAAATTTTTTTCATTTGTTCGAAGTAACAATACCCGTTGGTGTTAAATCCGCTCAATGGATTGAGCTTTTTCAAAAAGGATCCCGGCTATGAGACTCAATCCAGATGATATTTTAACAAAAACTTTTACCCGTAAGGTGCTAGGGGGGTACAGTTCTTCTGAAGTGGCGGATTTTCTTCAATCCATTGCGGGCGAGTTAGAGGAAAAAGGCAAAGAAAGAGAGGAGCTTTTTAATAAATTAAGTGAGAGAGAAGCCTCTATTCGTGAATATCGTGATCGGGAGGAGATTTTAAGAAACACGATCGCTTCGGCTCAAAAAATGGCGGATAGAATTAAACAAGATGCAGAAAAAGAAGCGCGTTTTATATTGGAAGATGCCAAACAAAAAGCGGATATTATTGTACAAGACGCCAGGGATTCTCTAAAAACCGCTTATCAGGATCTATCAGATCTAAAAAGGATTCACATTCAATTAAAAAATACTTTAAAGTCGGTTTTACAGTCTCATCAGGATTTATTGGACCAAGATCCTATTCACTCCCTTCTTCCCGATTCCTTTCAAAGTAAAGCGGACTCCTCTTTAATAGAAAAGAAAGTGCACGAGTCCTTAAATAAAGCTGCTCAATCAAAGGAATCTCTTTGAGATTTTTAAATGTTTTATCTTTTGTTTTTATTCTGTTTTTTATGAACTCCTGCGGTTTATTTTCTAGTGAGGAAAAAGGAGAAGAGGATAGCTCCACTCCTGTGTTCACAGGTGATAGTTCTCTTGAATGTGCGGATAGCAGCAGATGTGTGGAGATTTGTAAGAAATTATTTTCAGCGGAATCGCATTTTTTGAGCAAATGTCTCAAAGCAAATTCATTTGAAATTGGGCAGATAAATGTGGTTTATTCCGCTATGGAAAAAGGCAGTTGGGATTCTATTAAACAAGAGCATCTGAAATCCCTGGTTGATTTTGATGATAGTATTTGGGTGAAATATGCTCGTGTTAATAACAGAGTGTCGGCAAGAGAAATGTTATTATGGGTGGCAAAAGAAGAAGATGTAGCGGCCTTATTGGATGATGATAATCTCGTGTTAAAAAATGCTTTTACTGTTTTAGGAGCGGCCTCTTATAAAGATATAGCGGTTTTTGAAGGTATGAAAAAAAATGTAGATATAGACAGAAACCAAGCTTTTTTTGAAGTGAGCGCGCTTAACAAAAATGATAAGGCTTTTAAAGCTGCTCATGCGCTTTTAAAAGAGGAGTGTGAAGAGCGAAAAAACTGCATTAAACAGCTTTATTGTGAGCTTAATCAGTCTGTTGTATTTGGAAAATTAAATGAATTGGAATTAGCAGCGGATGTAGGTGGACGGAACTTATATGCGGATGAATGTGATTAGGTGTTTCTATTGTCATCTCTGCGCCAGCACTGTCGTTCCCGCTTTGTATGTCACCTCCGCGAAATTGGGGATCCAGTCGGCTCTTGCTCTTCAGTAGAGAATAGGAGTCAAAGGGCTTCAGATCCCTGCTTCCGCGAGGACAAACATGCGTTTTGCCACAAAGCGACTACTCAAAGGGGCTTATTCCCCTATTTCAAACTAGGAGGCAAACTCTATTTTGTCATAAAGTGACACTTTCAGTCGCATTGTGCTCAAAGCCGAACTCATTTTTCCCTCTATTTGCAAAATTTTGAATAAGAAAACTTTTTCCGGACCGACTAAGTAAATCACAGTGAGTTACAAAGAAATAGAAATTTATTTGAGCTTTGTTCTTGCCTTTGCCGATAAAAATAATGTAGTCTTCCTTAAGACCTTAGCCTGATTTTAAAGAAGTTGGCTACCTAATATTCAAGAAATTGTAAAATAATAAATAGAGGGTATATGACTAAACAAAAGAAAAAAAACTTAGAAAATTTAGAAGACTTTGAAAAACAAGTGTATGACTTTTATAAAAAACATAACATTTCTTTTGAAAACCCACCAACTAAAACCCCGGAAGAGTATGGACGAGCTATTGTTGAAGAAATAAATAATCAACAAGATTCCAAAATAAAATTAGCAGGAACAAGTCAACCAGGAAGGTTTATCTAAAACTCATGCCTTCTTGGAGTGATGTATTACGAGAGATTCAATCTGGTTATAGTGTTGATATAACTAGAAGAAAATATTTAAAATCCCTTCCAAGAATATAGAAACAGAAATGTTATTTGTTATTATTCTGGTTGGTTACAGAAACCACAATCCAATCCATATAATATGATGATTAATGATTCTGACATTCATGCTTTTATGTCTGTGTTGAAGGGGTTGGATAAAGGTAAAGGCTTAGATTTAATTTTGCACACTCTTGGTGGAGGTATAGACGCCACAGAAAAAATAGTTCAATATTTAAGAGATGTTTTTGGAAAGGATATAGAGATATTTGTTCCACAGTTGGCACAATCTGCAGGTACAATGATAGCTTGTTCTTCAAAGCTGATACACATGGGAAAACATTCTTCACTTGGAGCTATAGACCCACAAATAGGAGGATTACCTGCATACAGCATTAGAAAATCTTTTCAAACAGCTATAGAAGATATAAAAAAACAACCTCAGTATAGTGATATTTGGCCTATACTTTTTCAGAAATACAACCCTACTTTGATTGTTCATGCAGATAAAGCCATTCAATTCACAAATAAGCTAGTAAAAGATTGGATTAAAACAGGTATGTTGTTTGAAAGCGAAGATAGTGATGAGGACAAAGAAAAAGAAGCGGAAAACATTGTGAAAGAATTAGGTGAAAAAATGAGTGAGGACTCTTTTCACAATCGTCACATAGGTATTAAAAAATGTAGAGAAAAAGGATTGCGTGTTAAAGAGTTGGAATCAGATAATGAGTTACAAGATTTAGTGCTTAGTATTCATCATGCCTGTATTCTTACTTTTTCTAATACTCCAGCCATAAAGATTGTGGAAAATCACACGGGTATAGCCCATATTCTAACCTAAGAAAAAGCTGTTTTTATAAATATCATCAACAAAATTTTCTAATCAAAAGTTAGAAAAATTCAGATAAGTCTTTAGTCTATTAAGATTTCAAGTTTATTTATGAGAGTCTGGTCTTGTGTATTGAATAACAGAGGTACAGGGAGATTTTTTAAAGTTTTTTCCTGTATTTGTCGCTGTTAAAGGCATGGGACAGAAACTGAAATTTGATTTAGAAAAAAACTCTATCGTATGTGGTGATTGCTGTAATGAGGAAGGAGAGGGATGGCTTAATTTCATTCCTGATAATTCTGTTGATTTGATTTATATAGATCCTCCTTTTTTTTCAAATAAAAACTATGAAATTGTATGGGGCAATGGTTTTGAAGTTCGTTCCTTTGGAGATCGTTGGAAAGGAAAAGTTGAGCATTATATTGAATGGATGAGACCTAAGTTGAGAGAAGCAAAACGAATTTTAAGAAATACAGGTTCAATTTTTTTACATTGTGATTGGCATGCAAGCCATAGATTAAGATATTTAATGGATGAAGTATTTAGTGAAAAGAATTTTCGTAATGAAATTATTTGGCATTACGGTGAAAGAATGATGGGGCGTAGTAATTTTTTTGATAGAAAGCATGATAATATATTATTTTATTCTAAATGGAAAAATAAATTTTATGGGTACAAAGAAAAATATTCCTTAGATGAAATACGATCTTGGCGGGGAACAAAGTTTGACAAAAATGGGGAATATACTTTAAGGGATGGGGGAAAAGGAAAGCCTAGGTATAAAGCTTATATAAAAGATATACAAAAGAAAGGCCGGGCTGTTTCTGATGTTTGGGATATAAAAATCTTAGGTTCTGCTTCTAAAGAAAGAATAGGTTATAAAACCCAAAAACCAGAAAAATTGATTAATAGAATTGTAAAATGTGCATCTAAGCAAGGTGATTTAATACTAGATTTTTTTGGTGGAGGTGGTACTACTGCAAAAGTTTGCTCTGATTTGAACCGGA
>JAPPLY010000051.1 GCA_028819305.1 Bdellovibrionales bacterium | reverse complement strand
GGTTAAACAAGAGTATAACCGTTGGAATAAACAAGTTATCAGTTATGGATCGTAAACCCTCCCCTAATAATACGATCTTATCCTCAAAGGCAGGTGTAAAAACCTGCCTTTTCTTGTTTTTAAAGAAAAAAATTTGTGCCAATGTTTCATTTTGATACACTTATACTTGTATCAAAATAGGTAGCCTTGCTCTTTTCACCCGTCAGGCGAGTTAAACACCCTCATTTAAGTCAACTACAAGGAGTTTTACGGAACAAAACCAATTACTTTATCGTAAATTCAATGTCTTTAATGAAAGGAGTCATATACCCATAAAGGATAAACAAAGAAGGATAGAGTAAGAGCAATTGAGAGTCCCGCTTTCGCTAGGAGAGTAAGCTGTGAATACCGGGAAGAGTACCTTGTTCCAAGTATTTTAAAGCCGCTCCTCCCCCTGTAGAAATGTAATTAAAACATTCCTGTTTATTTAATTTAAAAACAGCCGCAATAGAGTCCCCTCCTCCCACTACTTTAAAGGCATCGTCACATTGAGCAATAGATTCACACATAGCTAAAGTGCCCTTGGCAAAAGAAGAATCTTCAAATTTTCCAAAAGGACCGTTCCAAAAAACAGTACCCGCTCCTGTAAGAGCTTTAGAAAAAAGCTCTACTGTCTTGGGTCCAATATCCATAGGGCAAAACCCTTCAGGTATTTCAACACCATCGGTAATTTGCGGTGGACTTTGCCTATTTGCCACAGGCACAACTACATGATCAATAGGCAACAATAGCTTTTTTCCTCTAATTTTTAGGCGGTTTATAAACTCCTCAGCCATCCCCAAACTTTCCTTCTGAATAAAAGCAGCTCCTGTATACACCCCTTTTGCTTTTAAAAATGTATAAGCCATCACTCCCCCAATTAAAATCGTATCCAGACGATCCACCAACCGGCTGATAACTTTAACTTTATCACCAACCTTGACCCCTCCAGCTAAGAGCACAAAAGGAGCAGGAGAGTTTTTTCGAATATAATCTAAAGTTTCCCTTTCTTTCTGCATTGAAAACCCTAGACCACGCTTTTTTACCTTTTGAGGAAGAACCATTACACTGGTATGATCTCTATGAGACACACTAAAAGCCTCATTAATATAAATATCCACATAAGAAGCCAGCTTTTCCGCCCAACTTATGTCTCCCGCTTCCTCTCCTGTATGAAAGCGCAGGTTTTCCAATAAAATAATTTTTTTATGATTTAAAGAAGATAATAAAATAGAGGGGATAACAGAGTCTATATCTTCAACAAACAAGACCTCACAATTTAACTTGTTTCCCAAGTAATACCCAAAAGGCTCTAAACTAAAATTTTTTTTATTATTTTTTTCAGGTCTTCCTCTATGGGAGCCAATAATCACTTTTGCTTTATTTTCCAGAGCGTATTGAATCGTAGGCAGAGCAGACTTAAGACGAATATGTTCTTCCACCTTTCCCTCCTCTACAGGAACATTGAAGTCTGTGCGGATAAAAACTTTCTGATCTTTTAAATCAAAGTCCTCGATAGAGTATAATTTAGGAGATGGCATAATCTCTTTCTATAACAAACTTTGCGTACCTACAAAACCCCCTTTTTAAGAAAAGAATTGTACAAATCTGTGCTGTCGAACATGTGTTGAAATATTAGGTGTTTATGTAAAATATTCATCCCTAGTCTGTTTTTTTAATTAAAAAATTTATTTTATTATTGTCAAACTCATTATTTATCTGTAATAACTATTAGCTTATATTTAAGCTGTATGGAATTTACGAACTCCGTTTACCGAGAGTAAGGAACTTACAGAAACCACAAAATTCAAACAAAATTAGTGTATAAAAAAAAGGA
Source organism: Bdellovibrionales bacterium (assembly GCA_028819305.1). GTDB lineage: Bacteria > Bdellovibrionota > Bdellovibrionia > Bdellovibrionales > UBA1609 > JANQSP01. Next base: position 20,462 of record JAPPLY010000051.1, on the reverse strand, counting down.
AAAAGAATTGTGTGTATAAATAAATTGTGGGTTTTATTGTGTTTGACTCCATTTCTGTTTGGTTTTTATATAGCTCAAGCTATTGCGGCGGAAAAAGAGGCAAGAACCGAAAGTCCTTATTTTTGGAAAGTGGAAAAAGATGGTAAAACTTCTTACCTTTTGGGCACTCTTCATGAGCCTACTTTTATAAAAGCAAGCGGCGAAATAGCTTCTCTTCCTGCTCTTATTTCTCATAAGCATAAACATTATTCCATTGATAATTTTCCTTGTTCAAATGAAATTCAATATCATTTGGAAAACAGTGATCTTTTATTTGTGGAAAATGATTCTTTTACGGAAAAGGGCAAGGAAGTCGCCACTATCCGTAAACAACGGATGTTATCTAAGGATGGTGAGGACTTTCAAGCATTAAGTACAAGAAGTCAGGAGTTTTTCAAAAGTGCGGGGATTCATGATCGGTGGAATCTTTATGGTTATGTAACTATATTCTATCAATTATGTGATTATGGCTTTGCGGATTTAGATATAAGTTTTAGGACTTTTGCTACTTTGGACACACAAATCACTCGCGTAGCTTATTTTAAAGGGATCCCCGTTCAGGAATTGGATGATTTTGATATGATGTATGAACCTATTAAGAGGAAGCGTGAGAGACATGCAGATGCACTTAACCGGAACCTGATTTCAGATGAACGCTATAAGAGATATATATCTCGATTAGATGAGAAAATAGAAAGTTTTTACAATGAATGTCCCACTCAGCAGTTTGTTGATAGGATAGAAACCTATATCTCCGGCAAAGCAGTTGAAGTCGCTCAGAAATATCTTGAGGGTCTGAAGCTGCAAGAACTACTTAAAATTTCAAGCCGTAATTTGATATGGTTAGATAAGTTTAAAGCCGCCCATTAAAATTATGATCGTATTTTTCTTATCGGGGGATTGGCTCATTTTACGGAATTGCCCACTCTGTTTGAGTCCTCTCTTTTTTATACCAGTTTTCCGAATATATTAGAACAGGTGGGATACACTGTGGAACCTGTAACTTGTGAAAAGTAAGTTCTATCAGATTTCCGTAAAAAATAAACTATAATCTCCTGGTTTCTGCGAGAGGGAATACATTCAAATGTGACAAAATCCCTATAAAATAGCTATTCTCATTATTATAAAATTAGATTTTTAATATGAAGAACTAACAGATTCTTTATTTTTTAGTTAAGATTAAATTTTCTTCTCCTCTTTTTTCGATAAATATAATTAAATACTTAAAAAAATGCCTCATAATACAACTTTCATCAAGGATGCAAAAATGAAAATTACATCAGTTAAAATTACCATTGTGCCTAATGAAGCTCGCCTAAAAGCTTATGCCAGCATCACTTTTGACGATTGTTTTGTGGTTCATGATTTAAAAGTTATACGAACAGATGATAAATTGTTTGTTGCCATGCCTAGCAAACGACACAAAAGTAAAAACAGCTTTCGAGACATTGCTCATCCTCTGGATAAGGGAACCAGGTATATGATCCAAACAGCCGTTTTTAAACAGTATGAAAAAACTTTACAGGAATTTAAGTGGGAAGAAGAAAATATTAGTTCATTTAATTCCTCAGAAGAATGAACAAATATTATTATACCAGTCCGTTTTGATCTCCGCTGTCGCTAGAACCGTATTTTTCTATCCTCTCCCTTTATTAAAGAAGAGAAAAATTTTGAAGGACATAAATACATCTTCCTCTTTGTTTTAAAGAGAGATCAATACTCACTGATAGAGGATACTCATAAAAGACTTTACCGTATGCCTTCTAAGTACAGTGAACCAATAAGGCAGGTATATGAAGCTTTTAGCCTTAAAAGAGTCTCTCAGATAACTCCTGTTTCTTAACATAATCTTTAAAAATGTGTAGCACCAGAGAATCATAAGTTATTGATATGGTTTATTTATTGCATCGTGTTGTGCTGAAGTCGGGAAACTTCAAATCAAATTCAATATATTTCACCACTAGCGCCAAAGGAATTATAATGATACATAAACCCATATACATTGGCAGAACCGATATTATCGCTTATTTTGTGGATTTTAATGAGCTGGCTACTTTAAGAAGTTTTTCTTTTTCTATTATTTTTTTTTCTAATTGAAAATCATAGAGATACTCCAGCATATCAGCCATACCTTTGTCTTCAGATACCCCTAAAACTTTTAAATCGTTACCCTTAATCAAAGGATCAGGAAGTTGTCCTTTTGGTGCTCTAAGTAAAAATTCTTTTTGAATCTCATCAATAACATTCATATTTATACTAATCTTGTTTAAACTTTGTGGTTTCTGTGAGCGATTTCCCAAGGGTAAGCAAAGTTCGGAGGTGCAAGCATGCCCTCGTGAAAACGGGGATTCCTGACCTGTTCGGTATAATTTTTTACTCTTCAAGTAGTGTTTAGATAAAAATAAAACACTTTCAGAAAAATCAGAATTAAGTATTCTCATTTTTTTTCCAAAAGAAGCCGGCCTTATATCCAGTAAACAACAGGAAAAATAAAAAATATCATTCATAACTCTTAACACAGATATGGGAAACTTCCATTCTTTTAAGTTACAGCTAAAAGCCTCATCCCACTTCCCTTTTACATTTAAAACTTTATTTTCTGTTTGGATTAAGAGAGGATAAAAAGCTTGTGTCCAAAGAAAATTTTTATCAGCCCTTAAATAAGAAGGAATTTTAAATTCAACAGACTTCCAAAAGTGCAAACAAAATGGCCAATCCACTTGTTCTAATAATGGAGAGTAAAACTTCTGTAATAAAGATAACTCTTTAAAAGCTGTTAATGTGCTCATAAAATTACCGGTTTTTAACATTTTAAGACATTCTTCGTATATCCGTTCCCGAGATATTAGAAAGAGCTTATCTTTCATTTTAAGTAAAGTTTTTTTTGTTATGCTGTCTATTTCAAAATAGAGTCGAATACTAAAACGCATGGCACGTAAAATTCTTAAGTGATCTTCTTGAAATCGTTTTTCTGGCTCCCCTACCGTTCTTATAATTTTTTTTTGTAAATCAAGCACCCCACCAACATAATCAATAATCTCCTCTTTTTTTAAATCGTAAAAAAGAGCATTAACAGTAAAATCCCTTCTTAAAGCGTCTTCCTTTTCAGACAAAAACTCTACATATTCCGGGTGTCGCCCGTCTGTATAAGGGCCATCTTTTCTAAAGGTGGCTACCTCTACAGATTGCCCTTCTGGATGAAATACAGCAACTACCCCAAAAGCTTTTCCTTGTTTATTGCTATTAGGAAATAGTCGTAGAATGTCTTCTGGCCTGGCAGAAGTGGCAACATCAAAGTCTTTTGGAACCTGATTTAATAAAGCATCTCTAACACAACCTCCAGCCAGATACGCAATAGCACCAGAACTGTTTAATGTGCGGATAATTTTTCTTACATTTTGCCAGTTTTTGTGTTGGCTAAATAAAGGTATTAAATTTGGTATTTTTACATTCTTATGAGAACTCATTATGAATGAACCCTTTTTTATACCGAAACAGTATATTTTAAACTAATAATCTTGAAAAGAAAAAAACTTTTTTCATTCAAAGTTTTGTAGAACCGACTATATAAGATGTTCTTTAATGATTTGTATTGACAATATAAAAAATCTTTTTCTACACTTTATATACTGATTGTTTCCCCCGCTCCCCGCTTTCGCCGGGGCAAGCTTCTCAGGAATGACAATCTATTTAGGAAAACAGACTTGCCGGTTAGGGTCCAAGGCCATTGGTTTTCTACCAAGAAAGACAAGGTCTGTCCCGAGAGGCAAAGCCCCGTATAAAAGGTAAGTCTGTGTTTTCCTGAATAAATATCGTTTCTGCAGGACGAGAAGCTGCCAAAGTGGCTTCCTGTTTAAAAATGACAGAAAAGCTTGCCCCCGTGGAAACAGGATAACCCTCTGTTGAGGATAAAAATGCTATAACAATTCCCATATTCAATAAAAAGGAGATAAAAATGTCTATTACTCTGCCAGAACTACCTTATAATAAAAAAGCTTTAGAGCCTCATATTTCTGAGGAAACCTTAGATTACCATTATGGAAAACACCATATAGCTTATGTTAACAAACTAAACCCTCTAATCGAAAATGGTCCTTTTGCAAAAGCTTCTCTGGAAGAGATGATTAAAGAGTCTAAAGGAGCGATATTTAATAATGCAGCTCAAGTATGGAATCACACTTTTTACTGGAACTCACTCTCTCCCCAAGGCGGTGGAGATCCCTCAAAAGAAGTATCAGATGTTTTGACAAATTTTTTTGGTTCTGTAGAAAAATTTAAAGAAGAATTTACAGCTTGTGCTTTAGGACAGTTTGGTTCTGGTTGGGCCTGGTTAGTGAAAACCTCTGAAGATAAACTAGAAATTTTATCAACAGGAAATGCAGATAACCCTCTTCAAAAAGGAAAAACACCTCTGCTTACCTGCGATGTGTGGGAACACGCTTATTATATAGATTACAGAAATGCCCGGCCTGCTTATCTGAAATCTTTTTGGGACATAGTGAACTGGGACTTCATAAACAAAAACATTCAAAGTTATACTGATCATATTTGAAAATGCCGGGTTTAAACATCCACCCCCTAAAGGGAACAAATTGGAACAAGGTAGAAAAATTTGTCCCTGTGGAAACGGGGATCATACCCCTATGGGTGTAATGCTTTTCATAAGAGAATAGGAGTCAAAAGACTCAGATCCGGAGAGAAAAGAACCGAAAAGGTTATGGAAAAACTTGTCCTCGTGGAAACGAGGATCATACCTGAGAGGTATAATATGTCTTTAAAACGAGTTCGTGGAACAGAAGATTTAAAAGAAGAGTCACAACTAAAGCACAATTTTATTGTGGAAACAGCTAGAGAAGCGGCCCGTCGTTTTTACTTTCAGGAAATATCCACCCCTATTCTGGAATTCACAGAAATATTTAGTCGCACTTTAGGAGTGGAATCCGATATCGTCAATAAAGAAATGTTCACATTTAAAGACCGAAATCAGGAGGAGATAACCTTACGACCAGAGGTTACAGCAGGAGTCGCTCGTCATTTTATTACAGAGAAATTACATCAACATCTTCCTTTAAGATTTTTTTATCAAGGTCCCTCTTTTCGATATGAGCGACCACAAAAAGGCCGATTAAGACAATTTCACCAGGTGGGGATAGAGTTACTGGGTGAGCCTTCTCCTAGAGGAGACATCGAGTGTATTTCTTTAGCTTGCTTGTTTTTTCAAAAATTAGGAATAGAAAAAGAACTCACTTTGGAAATTAATAGTATAGGAGACTTAGAGAGCAGAACCCAGCATAGAGAGGCTTTGTTATCTTATTTAAAACCGCTCAAAAATAAACTTAGTGAAGACAGCCAACGACGACTGAAAACCAATCCTCTAAGAATTTTAGATTCAAAAGAGGAACAAGACAAGGAACTCATCCAGTCGGCCCCTTCGATACAAGATTTTTTAAATAAAAGATCAAAAACTTTTTTTGAAGATGTACTGAAAGGCTTAGATGCTCTAAATATCCCCTGGAAACAAAATTCTTTATTAGTGAGAGGCTTAGATTACTATAATCATTGTGTGTTTGAGTTTAAATCCAGCCACGAAAAAATGGGATCTCAAAATACAGTCCTGGCAGGAGGGCGATATGATCGCCTTATTGAAATTATGGCTGGCGAAGGAGAGAGAGTATATGGCGTGGGGTGGGGGGCCGGTATCGAAAGAATTCGATTTTTAATTCAGGATTACCCTTCTTTCCCAAGACCTATTGCCCTGGTTCCTCTAGGAGAGGAGGCAGAAAATTTGGCTCTTAAACTGGCCTGGCAATTACGGCAAGAGGGGCTTATTGTATTTCATCCCCGTGCTATGAGTAACTTAAGTAAAAAGATGAAAAGAGCATCTCAGATGAGAGCAAAATACGCTCTCATCTTTGGACCGGAGGAAGTTAAAAACGAAACTCTTTCCATTAAAAATATGGATACACAGACTCAGAAACCTATTCCGGTCAGTCAAGCTCTTTCTTTTTTCAAAGAGAAGCTCAGCGACAAAGCTTAAATTTAAACTGCATTTTTGTAATAAGCTGGATGGCCATCTTTTCGTGAATTTTACACATTTTTAACTCATCCTTTCGATGAGATCGCTGGCTGGGGGTAAGGGAACAGGTTTCCAGTTCCATTTCATAATCCAATTTATTAGACCTTATAACCTCTAACTCCTTGGATTGTTGTTTAAATAGCTTATTCACTTTATATATAGGAGCCACATCTAACCAATCTTTTTTGGATTTGTACCAACTCAACTTCTTCCTAAAACGAGCTTTATTCTTAGCCAGAACGAAAGAAGGGTATTGAGACTCATCCACATCCAATATATTTTTAATTTTATCCAGATGAGCTATGTCCTCATCTTCCATAACAGAAGAAAAAGAGCTAATTCGGTTTGCTTTACTTGACGGATATAACGCAGGATTAACAGAAACACTCACTTTAGTCCTCCTTCATATTGTGTTAAATACCATTATGTTAAAATAAAAAACTTCTCACTTTTAACCTCAGAAACCGTAACAGTTTTTTTTAATTTTGTCAATATGCCACTTCGGTTTGATCCTCGCTTCTGTGAGGACAGGTTTTTTTAATCGTTTTTTTCTTCTCCCAAGAAGAGAGAACCTCTGAAACTTCTTTTTTTTCTATATACCAGTGCAGTATAAATTGTACTTTTTACACACATATTCATATCTATTTTGTTCAAATAACAATATGGGTCAATATCGTTGATTCTTATTATTTTTACTTTTTAGTATCGCCCGTTCTCTATCAATTCAAATCTATGTCTTCATAAAGGGGTGGCATACCTGCTTCTCTATCTAGTTTGTCTATGACATTATCTATTTCTTCTTGTTCTGCTTCTGATAAGCTTCTCTTTTTTTGTTTTCTATGAGACTGTGATGTATTGATAGCCCTATTAGCATTTTTTTTGATTCCAAAAAAATCATCCCAACTTATCCAACCCTGATCCTCATAAGCCCTTTCAGGATTAGAAGGAATTTCCTCCGCTCTTCCCCCTGACTGTATAAAGTCTTGTCTAAATTCTAGGTAACCAGCTTTGTTAGATATATCTTCGTCTTGAATAATTTTTTTAAGCTCTTCTAGGGGCATCAACATTAGGTTAACTTCTTCAGAAAAGCCGTTACTACACTGTTTTTTCACGGAAAAACTGGTATTGGGTATCAATCCAATGAGTAAAAACGCAATAACAAGAAAATACATTACTCTATATATACTTGCTTTTCTCTTTTAGATCAAATTATATTGCTTAGGTGAAAAAAATAGACTTTTTAGATTTAAAAATTTTACAGTGTGTTATATCGCTCAGGTCAGGAACCCTGTTCCCCGTTTTCCTGTTCCCTACGGAAGGGAAGCGGGAATCTAGGATTGGCTAAACGGGAATCTGGTCGCCACGAAGAGAGTGATTTATTAGTAAATGTGTCTATTCAGGAAAACAGATTTGCCTTTATACGAGCTTTACCTCTCGAAACGAACCTTGTCTTTCTTGGTAGAAAGTCAAGGTCCTTGCCCCCTCCACCGGCAAACTGTTTTTCTGAATAAAATATATTAAACTTGCAAAATTTTGAGTAAGAAAACTTCTTCAGAACCGACTACTTAGGAATTATTTTATTGAATTAAATATTTTTTTTTGTTATAAATTGTTGGTATGCTAAATGTGAGGTATTTACATTTCTTTAGAGTGTTTCCCCTATCTCTATCAGGGAGTTGTTTTATTTTCTCTTTTCTTAACAATATTCCCGCTATACTGATCCGGCATGGCATCCCCTTTTTCACGGAGACATGTTTGCAAACTCCACACTTCATTCCTTCTTGGAAAGAAATTGACAAAAGCCATAAAACCTTGTCCTTGCGAAAATGGGGAACTCCTCACCTCCGCTCTCCGCTTTCGCAGGGACAAACTTCGCAGAGGCAGGGTAGCGGAGATCAAACAAGATCAGTATAAAGAATATAAATATGCGTGTATATTTGCCAGATTCTCAGCCTATAGATATTTCTGAAAAAACAAGCATCCTTGGGTTGGTGGAAAAAGTAATTCCTAAAAAAACATCTCTTACTGTAGGGGCTTTCTTAAATAAGAGCCAGGAAATATCTGACTTAAGAACTATTTTACAAAATGAAGACCATGTCCATTTGGTGTTCCTTCCTTCAAAAGAAGCTTTAGAGGTAGTACGACACTCTTCAGCTCATGTTATGGCCCAAGCGGTTCAAGAGCTATGGCCGGATGTGAAGGTCACTATTGGCCCTGTGATAGAAAATGGATTTTACTATGATTTTGATTCCCCCCGTTCTTTTCATCCTGAGGATCTGGAAAGAATAGAAATAAAAATGAAAGAGATTATAAAACAGAAGTGGGATGTAAAAAAAGAAATTTGGTCAAAACAAAAAGCCATTTCTATTTTTAAAAAGATGGGAGAACACTACAAAGTGGAGATCATAGAAGAATTAAACGAACCTGAAGTAAGTGTATATCAACAAGGGAAATGGTTTGATCTCTGCAAAGGTCCTCATGTTAGTAATTTATCTCAAATAGGAGCTGTTAAGGTTTTACGACAATCTGGGGCTTATTGGAAGGGAGATGAAAATAAAACACAGCTCCAACGTATTTATGGAACGGCTTTTCATACGGAAAAAGAATTAAAACGGCATTTAAAAGATTTAGAAGAAGCGGCTAAAAGAGACCATCGAAAATTAGGAAGAGAAATGAAGCTTTTTTATTTTTCTGACCTATCCACAGGCCATCCTTTTTTTACTGGAGCAGGCACGGTGATCTACAATGAATTAAAGCAATTTTTAAGACATAAATATTATCAATACGGTTATGAAGAAGTCATCACACCGCAGATATTCCATTCTAAACTTTTTACCAGGTCAGGTCATATACAGCATTTTTCGGAAAACATGTATCCGGTATTGAAACGATGGCTACAACAGGAACAAGCGGCAGGGTTTCGTTGGCTTACTGATGATGACAAAAAAAATAAAGAAAATAAAAAGCAAGTGGAGTTGCAAGAATCAGGAAAACCTAATTTCACTGGCGCGTTGTATGATGATAAAACAAAATTTCCAAAAGGATTCTCTCCAAAAGAACAAAAAATGATACATCATTCGGATTTAACTTTTCTTAAACCTATGAATTGTCCCGGACACTGTCTTCTTTATTCCTTTCAAAAAAAATCTTATCGGGAACTCCCCTGGAGGGTAGCGGATTTTGGACGCCTGCATCGCAGAGAAAAAACAGGGGTTTTGCACGGCCTTACCCGTGTTAATAGTATGTGCCAGGATGATGCTCATATATTTTGTACTCCAGAACAACTAGAGCAAGAAATAGAAAATCTTCTAAAAATGTTTAAGGATATTTATCAGCAATTAGGTTTAGATAAATATAAAATAGCCCTATCCACTCGTCCTGAAGATTTTATGGGAGAAGATTTGATTTGGAACAAAGCGGAGGCTGCTCTTTCCTCTGTATTGGAAAAATCAAAAATTCCTTTTGAAATACAAGCGGGAGAAGGGGCTTTTTACGGACCTAAGTTAGATTTGATGTTTGTGGATGCCATGAACCGATCCTGGCAGTTAGGTACTCTTCAATGTGATTTTAATATGCCCAAAGCTTTTAATCTAAAATATGTAGATAAAGATAATCAGGAAAAAACACCTATTCTTTTACATAGGGCTGTTTTAGGTTCTTTTGAGAGGTTTATTGGAGTTTATTTGGAGCACACAGGGGGGCATTTGCCTATATGGCTTTCACCAGTACAAGTATTATTGATTAATATTTCCAAAGATCAAGAAGTCTATGTCAAAGAATGCGCAAATCAAATGAAATCGCTTGGCATTCGGGTGGAAACAGATGTAAGAGGTGAAAAACTAGGATACAAAATTCGAGAAGCCCGGTTGCGACGTATCCCCTGTATGGCTGTTGTTGGAGAAAGAGAAAGGCAGTCTCATTCTTTGTCTCTGCGTTTAAGGGATGGAAAAAATATTCAATTAAAAAAGGATGTATTTATTAAAAAAATATTAAAAATTATTCAAAAAAGAACATTAGATATGTTAGAATTATATAGAAATACCGATCAGGTATAGAAAAAAAGGGGAAGTTTTAGAAATTCTCTTTCCTTGAGAGAAGAAAGGAGACGATAAGAAAAAGCTTGTCCTCAACGAAAAGGAGATTAAATCGGAATTGGTATAATTTATAAAATAAAGCAACATCAAAAAGGAGGTGTCTTATTCGTAAATTCAAAAAAAAATTCAGAGGTTTAGTTAAAAAAGAAGAAAAATTCAAAGTGAATGAGAAAATTATTGCAGAACAAGTGCGTGTTATTGATGAAGAAGGTAACATGATGGGAGTGATGCCATCAAGTCAGGCCATTTCTTTGGCAGGAGATAAGGGTTTAGACTTAGTGGAAATAGCCCCTAAAGCTACCCCCCCCACCTGTAAAATTATGGACTATGGAAAGTGGAAGTTTAAGCTTAGTAAGAAAGAAAAAATATCTCGAAAAAATCAAATAAAAATTATTATAAAAGAAATTCAGTTACGACCTCGTACAGATGTACATGATCTACAGATTAAAATGAAAAAAGCGACAGAGTTTCTTTTAAACGGATGTAAAGTAAAAGTGCACTTACGTTATTCCGGGCGAGAGATAGCGCATAAGGAATTAGGCTTGCAGATGTTAGATAAAGTGAAAAGCATGTTACTCCCCTATTCTATATTAGAAACGGACACTCCTCAGATAGAAAAAAGGTCTGTTTTTTTATTCTTTGCCCCTGACCCTGTAAAACTGAAAGAGTTACAGAAAAAGAAAAAAACAGTTTCTAAAAAACAAGAAGAGGAAATGACAGAAGAAGTAGATAAGACAGAAAATAAGGAAAAGCAAAAAAATATTATGCCAAATAATAAAGAACCCCTTTCTGCCAGCAGCAAATAGGTGTTTTTTTGGCACCTGATTATTTTCTCAAATTTTTATGCACAGCATAGATATATGGGTCTTATTTGATCCTCGGGAAACAAGATTTGTCCTTAGAAATACATTGACTAAAGTAAATAAAACCAGTTTATTTCTTTTATGGGAATTGAAATTGTTTTATATAGCTCATCTCCTGTTATCCAGAAAATCTTTTTTCACCTTTTATATCACTATGGTCCAACAGTGCATCGGGTGGATCAGCCCTCTACACTAATGGAAAAAGTACAATATAACCAACCTGATATTATATTCATAGATGATACTTTTTCGAGTGATTTACAAAATCATATTAAGGCAAAAAAAGAAGCATTAAAAAATATCCCTATTATTTTGATGGCAAAACAAGAATTAGATAAACAGGTACTAGAATCTTCTGCTGCTCAGGGTGTGTTAAAAAAACCGATTACAGCGGGTCCATTACAAGAGCTTATTGTGCGTTTTGTTCCCAGGGCAAAAAGCAATATACTAACCAAGCACCTTAAGTTCGCTCCTATTCCTACATTTGAAGAGGAAGCAGAATCTTCTGGTAAAGCTGATGCTGTTATATCTCAAGATAAGAAAACCCCTCCGTCTTCTACCGGTCAGAAAGGAGCTTCTCCGCCTGGGGGTATTGATCTTATTACTGAAGATACTTTAGAAAAAAAGAAAGTGAGTAAAACTTCTCCTCCCTCTGACTCTTCCCATTCCCCTTCTACCTTCCCCCCTACCTCGAAGGAGAAGGGGCCTTCTTCAGGCATTGATCCTGTTACAGCTACTCAACGTAAGGAGATCCAAAACGAAGAAGAAAAAGGAGAGACAGTAGTAGTAGGTCCTGGCTCTTTATTTGTAGATAAAAAATCTAATAAAATGGCCAGTGATGTAAGTACGGATAAAGAGGAAAAGAAAACTAAAGATCCTCCTGTAGCAAAAAAAGATAAAATCGCTCCCCTTTTGGATTCGACAGAAGTAAAAATCGTGAAAAGCAAAGGGCCAGAATCTCAACCCCCTCAACCCCCTCAGCCATCTGAGCCTCCCCTTCCTTCTCAACTGGATACTTCTGATGAAGTGGAAACAGAACAATATAATAAAAAAGAAAGAGAGCAGAAGTTTGATTTTAACACTCAGCTAAAAGATCAAATTAATGATTATATCCAAAAATGGGCTAAAGAAAAAATCCAGGCTGAAGTGGAAGAACAACTAAAAAATTTTGTTGAAAAAAAGAGTCAAGATATTATCCAAAAAACGGCAGAAAAAGCTGTTTGGCAGGTTGTGCCAAGTTTGACAAAACAACTTATTACAAAAGAATTGGAAAAACTTTTAAAAGAAGAAGATGGAGAAGATAAATAAAGAGCAAAGAATTTTAGGTAAAAAAGGGAGATATTAGACTCATTTGATTTGATCTCCACGACCCTGCCCCGCGAAGCTGATCCCCACAAAAGTGGAGAGCAGGGAGCGAGGAACAAGGGTTCTATACCAGTTTGGTATAGCTTTTAAGTCGGGTCAGTATATGTCAATTGTTGCAAGTTGGACTAAAAAATGGGCTGAAAAAAGAAATCAGCCTTTTTTATTTTACACCAAAACAAGCAGTACAAATGATAGAGCAAAAGAGTATTTGTTGGAGAATATACCGGACCGGTATAGAAATGATTCCCTTCATAGTATCTCTCCCCTTGGGAAAAAGCCTACAGAAACCACAAAATCTGTTCTTGCCCCCTACTTTCGCGAGGGTAGGGTCGAGGAGATCAAACAAGATCAGTATAAAAACTTCTTATTTATTGCTGAATTTCAAACAAAAGGCCGCGGCAGAAAAAACCGAAAATGGATAAACAGCGATATGATGACCAGCTGGAGTCATTCTCTTAAACAGGCTCCTCAACCTATTACAGTGGAGTTAATGGGACAAGCCTTGTGCGATGCTCTTTCCCTATCCTGGCCGAGTTGTCCTTTTAGAATAAAAAAGCCAAATGATATTTATATTAAAAATAAGAAAATGGCCGGGCTGTTGGTGGAAGTGGTTAATAAAGGAAATTGGTACCAGTTGATTATCGGTTTAGGTATGAATGTGTTGACTCATCCTCCTTCTCCTTGTTTTACCGATCTTAAGAAACATGTAGCAAAAGAAAGTATTACAGAAAAAAAATGGATCTTGTTTCTGGATGAGTGGTATAAAAATAGGAATGCACAAATTAAAAAATGTGTTATACCGTAGAATACGATGGATAAAAAATTAGAATGGACGGATGTACATACGCATTTGAATATGCTGGATATAGCGGCAGAGGTAGCTGTTGAAGAAGCCGAGTTGGCCGGAGTGACACAAATGGTAACTATTGGCACCGAACCAGAGGATTGGCCAAAGGTTATACACTTTTCAAACACCTTTCCACAGATAAAAGGGGCTTTAGGTATGCATCCCCACTGTGCTAAATTATACAATGATGAGGTGGAAAAAGTTTTAAAAGAGAGTTTAGATAAAGCAGGGATTGTGGCTTGTGGAGAGATTGGCTTGGATTATTATTATGAATATTCTGAAAAAGAAAAGCAAAAAGAGGTTTTTTACCGTCAGATGATGTTAGCAAAGGAAAAAAAGAGACCAGTGGAAATTCATACCCGTTCTGCTGAAAAAGATACAATTAAAATTTTAAAACAATTTAGTGGTTCTGTTCGAGGCTTATTACATTGCTTTTCAGGAACATGGTCTCTGGCAAAAGAAGCTTTGGATTTGGGATTTAATATTTCCTTCAGTGGTATTATTACTTTTAAAAAAGCGGATGATTTAAGGGAAGTGTGTCAGAAAATACCTCTGGATCGTTTGCATTTGGAAACAGACGCACCTTATTTGGCCCCGGCTCCTCATAGAGGAAAGCAAAATAAACCAGCTTGGGTGGTGCATACAGCCCAGGTAGTAGCGAATCTGCATAAAGTTTCTCTTTCGGAATTATCTGAAAGAACTCAAGATAATTATACGAAGCTTTTTGCTGTGCCATAATTACCGATCGTGTTTGAAAGTGATGGAAAAATAATACCGATGGGTATAGTTGTCTTCCTAAGAGAATAGGAATCAAAGGGCTTCAAATATATAGATTTTTATTTTATATAAACATTAAGATATACCGATCGTTCCCCGCTCCCCGCTTTCGCGGGGACAAGCTTCGCGAGGACAAGTTTTGAAAGTTTTGGATTTAAAAGCTTGGTCGTTTTAAAAGGAGGAAGGAATTTGAAAAAATTAAGGATAGGTATTAATGGCTTTGGTCGTATTGGCCGTTGCCTTTTTCGTTTGGGTTTGGAAAAGTTGGATATCGTAGCTGTGAACAGCCGTTCTTCTATTGAGGTGGCTAGCCACCTTCTTAAATATGACAGTGTTCATGGAATTTATAAGAAAAACATTTCCTGTATGAAAGACAAAATTAAAATAGATGAAAAGCAAGTGGCTTATTGCGCTTATTCTCACCCCTCTCAGATCCCTTGGGATCAGTGGAATGTGGATTTAGTATTAGAATGTTCCGGAGTGTTTAAAGAAAGAGCGGATTTGCAAGCACATTTTAGAAAAGGGGTGAAAAGGGTTTTTGTATCTGCTCCAACAAAAGGGGATGATTTTACCTTGATATACGGAGTGAATCAGGATGTATTTAACCCTGAACAACATAAAATTATCAGCAATGGCTCTTGTACCACTAATTGTCTGGTTCCTGTGATAAAGGTATTGGATGAACATTTTAAAATACAAGATCTCATGTTCACCACAATACATTCTTATACCCAGGATCAAAAGCTTTTAGATTCTTCTCATAAAAAGGATTTGAGAAGAGCGCGAGCGGCGGCTTTGTCTATGATTCCCACTAGCACGGGAGCCACAAATGCACTGGCGCGGATATTCCCCCACCTGAAAGGGAAAATAGGGGGAATGGCGGTTCGTGTTCCCACAGCCAATGTGAGCCTGGTAGATCTCGTATTTCGACCGTTAATGAACACAAAAACAGTAGGAGTACAGGACGTTAATTCTGCATTTTTGTCTGCGGAAGAAACAAACTTAAAAGGTGTGTTAGCTTGTGAAAAACAAGAGTTAGTAAGTATGGATTTTAATGGAAATCCGTATAGCTGCATTGTGGATTTACCCTCTACAATAGTTTTACAAGAAGGTTTAATCAAAATACTGGCCTGGTACGATAACGAAACTGGTTTTTCTCAAAGAATGATGGATTTTATTGTTCACCTGGAAAAACGGGAGCGATGAACATTGAGAAGCTGGTGAATAATATGGTGACATCTTTGAATGGCCAAAGACATTTCTTTTAAATCATCAGTGAGATGAGGGTTTTTATTTTCCATGTGCAAGGTTTGTAATAATGTCTGGATTCCAGCTATGGGATTATTGAGCTCATGGGCAATACTACTAGAAATAATACCTAATTCCGCGGCTTTAGCAGACTGAGCAATCTTATGCTCCATTTTTATTTGTTCTGTAATATCTCTGAGTATAACAAGCTGGATTTCGTTTCTCGTATTTTGTGGCACTTTTTGAAGGGAAATTTCAACTATTTTTTCTTGTCCATTCACTATATATTTTTCCCGTCTTTTATTTTTTTGCTGGAATTTAAGTTTATTGATATTATTAGGTCTTTTAAAAAAAACAGTAAAATAATTTTTTTGTAAAAGCTCTATCTTAGACATTCTTGTTTTTTCTCTGAAGGTTTTGTTTGTTCTCAAAATGTTTCCTTTTAAGTCTGTTAAACATATAGGTATAGCTATGGTGTCAAAAGCCAGTTCCCACTGCTCCTTGTCTATGTTAAGTTGTTTATCCTCTTCTATACGAATAAGAGTCGCTTCTAAAGTTTGTCCTACTTTTTTTAAGAGCCATTTATCTTTTTTCGTAACGCCCGCGGCTTTGTAAAAATGGATAAAATAATTTTTGTTTAAATATGTAAAAGAATGACTGTAAATGTGATTTGTTCTTTTTGTAATTGGTTTCCGGGTACTCAATTCGATCTCATCCACTTGGCACAGATGCGGGAGTTCTTTACTGATAAGTAACGGAAGATGTTCTTCTGAACAAGACATGTATATAGATGATAGAGTTTTTTTTAAAGACGCAAGTTGGTCTTTTGTTTTTATCAGCTCTTCTACCGTTTTTGTTTTTTTACGAATGTTAGGCATGGTCTTTCTTTAGCCTAACGGATTTTTTTTATTTTTAAAAAGGTTTTTATTTAAAGGAGCTTATGAGCACCTTTGTTTGTATTTAAAAAGAGAAAAAGCACGGCGGAAGTCTTGAATTTAAATATTTTTCAGATGAATAAGGTAATGATTTTCTTCAGGAGAGAATAGGAGTTAAAAGGCTCAAACATGCGTTTTGCCACAGAGCTACCGCTGGTCGCTACTGTGTCAAAGCCGAACTCGCTTTTAACCCCTATTCTCTCCTGAAAGACTCATCTTAGAAAGTTAATATGCAAAAAACTAGACATGCGTTTTGCAACAAAGCTACCGCTGGTCGCTACTGTGTCAAGGACCTAAATCACTTTTGCATCCCATTTCTCTCCTGAAGAGTGCATCGTTATTATTAATATGAACCAGACAGCATGGTTCTCACCAAGGCAGAGAACGGGAATGCCATATTAAATTGGTATAAAAAAACTTGACCTGGTTACCTATATCGGTGGAAAGTGCTTAAATGAATCAATATATAACAGCTATTGTGTTGGCTGCGGGAATGGGCCGTCGTATGCACTCCTCTTTACCAAAAAGCCTTCATCCTGTGGCGGGCCAGCCTATTTTGTCTCGTATTTTAAAAACATTAAAACAAACAGGTGTGAATGAGATCCGTTTAGTTATCAATAAAGAACATAAAGAGCTTATGCAGCCTATAGCGGATGTTTTTAGAGCTAAGATGTATTTTCAAGGTGAAAAAAAAGGAACAGCTATAGCAGTATTAAGCGCTCAAATAGATGAACTTACGGGTCATGTTTTAATTGTCAATGGAGATCACCCTCTTATTTCCGTTTCTGATTTAAAAAATATAATAGACACTGGTCAAAAAAAATCTGTAGATCTGTGTGTGGGTTCTTGTGTAAAAAAAGACCCGGGGGATTATGGCCGTATTATCCGTCAAGGGAAAAATATAGTAGCTATTGTGGAGAAAGATTCCCTCCCCCCTGAGTGGGAAAAAGTCACTGAAATCAATGCTGGTATCTATCTTGTTAAATCGGAATGTTTAAAAGCTTATTTATATCGAACCGATATGGAATTTACACCCTCTGCCCTCCGTTCCCCCTTGGTAGGAAGCTTACAGAAACCACAAAGCTTAAACAAAATTAATACACCTCGAATAAAAAACCAAAACCCTAAACGGGAATATGGTTTTACAAATATTGTTTCTATTGCCATTGAAGAGGGGAAAAAAGTAATAACTTGTCTTGTATCAGAGGATTCCGCTTTTGGAACGAATACCCAAAGGGAATTGGCTTTTGCTACAAAAAAAATATTCACCAGGAAATTAAACCAGCTTATGAGTCAAGGAGTGATAATTGTAGATCCTTTGAATACCTATATCGAAGAAAGTGTGCAAGTAGGCCAGGGGTGTGTGATTTATCCCGGAGTGTATTTAAAAGGAAGAACAAGTATCGCCCCTTTTTGTGCCATAGAGACCAATAGTTTTATTACGGATAGTGTGATTCATCAGTTTGTATTAATTCGATCTGGTTCTTATATAGAGTCAGCGGAAGTAGGCAATCAATCTGTCATAGGCCCTTATGCTCGTTTACGCCCAGGAACTAAAATAGGAGAGCAATGTCGTGTGGGTAATTTTGTGGAAATGAAGAAAACCCATTTTGGCGCTCGATCTAAAGCAAGTCATTTAAGTTATCTGGGGGATGCTGAGGTGGGAGAAGAGGTCAACATCGGGTGCGGAACAGTCACTTGTAATTTGAATATAGATGGAAAAAAATATGTTACCCGTATTGGAGATAAGGTGTTTGTGGGAAGTGGTACTAAAATAGTGGCTCCTGTGCAAGTGGGTGATGAAGCCGCCACAGGGGCGGGTTCTGTTATCACTAAGGATGTGCCTTCGCAGGCCCTGGCTATCGGAAGAAGCTCTCAAAATAATAAGGAAAATTATTTTAAGCCAAGAAAAGTAAGTAAGCACGAAAATTAGAGAAGATTTTATACAAATCGTTCCCCGCTTTCGCGGGGATAAGGTTTAAAAATTCCGGTTTTAAAGGCTTGGCTACCCCGCCGGAGGAAAAAACTGAAAAGTGACAGAAAAATAATACCCTATGGGTATAGACGCTTGACCCGAAATCCTTATACTTCTATACTAATCTTGTTTGATCCCCGGTCTTCTGCTCGGTATAAAACAAAAATATTGCTTATGCAGTAAGGAGTTTATATGTCTGCTCAATTAAAAATGGGAATGAAACTAGCCCAAAAACTGCAAATGACCCCTCAGTTACAGCAGTCTATAAAATTACTTACCCTTCCTTTAATGGAACTAGAACAGGCCATTCGAGATGAGTTATTGGAAAACCCTGTTTTAGAAGAAGTACATGACATAATGGAAGATCAAACAATGGATGAGCTTTCCAATCAGGAAGAGTTACCAGAAAGACATACATGGATGGAATTCACAAGCACTCACTCTGTACGGGGACCTCGCCCATCACAGGTTAAGTCCGGTTCGGGAATGTTCAATTTAGAAAATGTGGTTTCCACGGAGAAAAGTCTTTACGATCATTTGATCTGGCAAATTCAGATGAGCGGTTTTTCCAATCAGGAAAAAGCGTACTTAAATTTATTAGTGGACCGTTTAGATGAAAATGGTTACTTAAAAATTTCTTTAGATCAAATAGCTAATGAAATGGGAGTGCCCTTACCTCACTTGCAAGCAGCCCTTAAGCTTCTTCATACTTTGGATCCTAACGGTGTAGGCGCTAGAGATTTAAAAGAATGTTTATTGATTCAAGCTTGTCAAAATCAAGAAGATACCAAAGACTTAGTTCATTTAATTGAACATCATTTATCAGATCTGGAAAATAAAAATTTTAAAGTGATTGCGAAGAAAATGAATTTGGAAGAAGAAGAAATTATGGATATGTATAAAATTATAAATGCTATGGAACCGAAACCAGGCCGTCGTTTTGTCACACAACCAGTTCATTATATTATTCCAGATGTGTATATCACCAAAGAGGGTGATGAATATAGAGTCTCTGTTAATGAGGAAGGTTTGCCTCACTTGAGAGTGACTCATGTTTATCAAGAGATGTTGAGAGGTTTAGATAAAGGAAAAACGATCCCTCTTGACTCCACTCAAAGATACTTGCGTCATAAAATGAACTCCGCTTTGTGGTTAATTCGCTCTATCAACCAAAGGCAAAGAACTATATTTAAAGTGACTTCGGCTGTCGTCAAACATCAGAAGGATTTTTTTGATAAAGGTTCTATAGGCATGAAACCACTGATATTAAAGCAAATTGCAGCAGAAGTAGGTGTGCATGAATCTACAGTTAGCCGTGTTACTACAAATAAATATGCGCACACTCCTCATGGTGTTTATGAATTAAAATATTTTTTCAACTCCGGTATTGAAACAGATACAGGGGAAAAAATCAGTGGTGAAGTGGTGAAGTTAAAAATTCTATCTTATGTTAAGGATGAAGATAAACATAACCCTATCTCCGATAATGATATTATGGACCGTTTAGGCGAGGACTTAGGTGTGCATCTGGCTCGTCGAACCATTGCCAAATACAGAGAAGCTATCAACATCCTTCCCCCCGGCCGCAGAAAAGATCAATAGGGCTAGATTGGCTCCCATTTTAGGTTCTATCTCGATTGTGTTAAATATACTACTCTCTCTTTCCGATATATAACTTATGTTTCCCATTATATTTAGAACCACTATCTTTCTTTTTCTTTTCTTTACTTGTCTAACAGAAAGCTCTGCTTTATCTAGCCAAGAAAGTATCTTCAGGCAACAAAGTAAAAAAACAGTGTTCTTAGCAAGAAACACTAACACCCCTCCTCAACAAGCCTCTAGTACTAAAAGAACAGCCCAAAGAGGCCGTAGAGGTTCTATGTCTGTAAGAAAGTCTGACCCTATAAAAGCCCAGTATGAGAACTGCAAAGGAAAAGACATTTATAAACTAAACTCTCAGTTTCAGGATAAAGCTTCTTTAAAAGAAACAGAAGCCAGTGGCCCTTGTATGGACTGTTTTATAGACTCTCACTTTGAAACAGGCTCTTTAGGTGAAATAGCGCAGACGATTGAAGAAGCAAAATCGAGCACTCAAACTAAAATGGAAGGCAGAGTGAGGGGTGTAACAAACAGAGGAAATAAGCGCGCAAGAGGGAGCCATGGTAGTAGAGTTGCACAAATAAAAAGTTCTCCCTATAAGTCTTTTAAAGATCAGCTAAGAAAAAGAGTCCTGGGACAGGTTA
>JAPPLY010000026.1 GCA_028819305.1 Bdellovibrionales bacterium | reverse complement strand
AAAGAGTATAAAAAATGATGCTTACTCACTGTCCATTTTTCAGGGACGATCCACACAGAAAATAAAGAGCCTCCTTCATTTAAAGAATTAAATCAGTTGTTTCATATTCATAACAAAAAACCAATAGATGATTTTTTGGGTCTTTTCCCTCATCAAATGCAATGTATTTTATATAATCCATTTAATTTAACAAATGAAATTTTTATTTTTGAGTACGGAAGTCACTTTGAGCAAAATATAAAAGAAGTTCCATTTTTGGAACAAGCTCTTTATTTTTTAAACCGGTTATATGAATCAGGGGAAATGAAAGCCACTCAAAAAGGAAATCTTCCTAAATTTTTTATAATGGAGCTTTATCAAAAGTTTTTTTCAAAGAAGAAAAATTTCATCACTCCGCACAAAGAAGACGATCTGCCTGAAGCCAAAAGATTAAAATACATATTGAATATGGCAGGATTGATAAAAAAGAGAAAAAATAAATTTTATTTAACACAAAAAGGAGAAAGTTTAATTAAAGACAAAAAAATCAAAGAACTGTTTGATAATTTAATTCTCACTTTTTTTAAAAAATGGAATTGGGGAGTTTTGGACGGTTATTCTGAACTGTCTTTAATTCAGGCAAGTGTTGTTTTTAACATTTATCTTTTGAATAAAAAAGCCAAGAACTGGATTTCAGGTGAAGAGCTTGGAGGGGTCTTTCTTAAGGCTTTTCCCCCTCTGGTTTTTGATGTTAATAAGGGAAGCTATTTTGACCCAAAGACTGAAATAATAAATTGTTTTAATGTGCGGTTTCTTGAAAGGGTTTGCCTTCCATTAGGACTTCTCATAAGAAAAAGTGAGAATAGAAGCATAAAAAGAAAGAATTATTATAAGCTTAGTCCTTTTTTTAAACAACATTTTAAATTTACTGATTAAATTCACTACTGTTTTTTAAAAAATTGTTTAATAACCGATAAAAAGAAAATCTATTAAAATGGTCATACTATTAACTGTGAAGAAGACCTAAAAGAAAGCCTCTTTCGGAGCTTTCTTAAGATTGAATTGGATAAAATATTTTAAGAGGCGGATTTTTGGAGACTTTTTTCTAAAAGCTCTTCAATCTCATTTGTCCAGTAGTAAGTTGAACCATTGTCAAAGCTTATAACTTCCTCGTCTTCCTCAAGGCTGGAAATATACTCATCCTTAGCTATGTCCCAAGCTACTTCGTCCATTGTTTTAAGAATATCCACTGTGTTAAGCTCCAGCCAGCCGACTTTTGTCTCTGTGGGGTAACAGTCTTCGATCGTATTTTCAAAAGCTTCTTTCTTATTGACTGGTTTAAGGTGCTCCTTAAGTATTTCCTCAATAACCCATTCCGTTCCCCATTCACAACCTATGCCTTCCATAAGTTGCATACAATCATCACTTCCGCAGTTGTCACATCTACCTGTTGGGGCTTTTATGTAACAAGAATAACAAAAGGGTATGCTTTCTTGAAAAGCTAAAGCTGTCAGTTGATTATAAAATGTTTCTCTTTTATTCACGATAGACCTCCTTATGGTTTAAAATTGTGTCTCGCTTGCCCTCTTAAAAAATAAAGAAAAACGAAGGGAGTGCTTTGCAAGAAAACAAATTGGGGGGAACCAGAGCGAAGCGATGGGGGAGCCGATTTTTTTCTTGAGGAGAATTTGAAAAATTGTCCGGCAAAGTAAGCGACCGGAGTGTTACAAAAATAAAAGAGGGAAAGCGAACCAACAGAGAACTTAGAGAATAAAAAAAAGAGCCTCACTCTTGGGAGGCAGTAAGGAGCTTAGAGAATAAAAACAAAGAGCCTCACTCTTGGGAGGCATCCTTATAATTAAAGGTTTGTTTTATAGGAAAAAATCCTTACAATAGGGAAAAAGGCTAAGAAATGACAAAACCTATTCTTTCAAAAAATCTTAAATTCATCCTTGAAAAAGGGGAAGATTGGATCGTCCCTGAAAAATGGACAGTGAGTAAGCATCATTTTTTATACTCTTT
>JAPPLY010000063.1 GCA_028819305.1 Bdellovibrionales bacterium | reverse complement strand
GACGACAAGAAGGACGACAAGAAGGACGACAGGAAGAACGGCAACAGGTTGTGTTCAATATGTTGAAAAAAAAGTTAGATATTTCTGTCATCTCTGAAGTAACAGGTTTATCTGAAAAGGCTATTAGAAAACTAAAAAACGGTTCTTAAAGTGTGTACTTGACTCCTAAAAAAAAGATACCTCACTGATGATTGTAATAATAAATGATTGCCTGAAAAAAAAGTGATAAGGTTCGTACTGTGATAGGAAAAGTGATAAGGTTCGTACTGTGATAGGAAAATATTGTTGGCGTATGGCAATAGACGAATTAAGCGGGAGCGGGGATCTCGTCGCCACGGGGAGAGTGATTTATTAGTCATTGTATTTCTTCAGGAAAACAGTTTGCCGGCAGAGTCCCTATGATGAAAAGTAATGGGACAAAAGAACCGTATCAGCAGTCACTGGAAAAGATGGCAAGTCTGTAAAAAAGCTTCTTCAATATTGGTATGTTCAAAAAACACACCTATAGATAGACAAGGTTCGGCTTATATTAGGAGTTTGTTGGTACAGGTGTCTTGGCTTGTGATTGAGGAGGATAAAGTGCTGAGGAAGAGTTTTGAGAGGATAGCCTTAAGGAGAGGAAAGAAGAGAGCGATAGTGGCCATAGCAAGGAAGCTGATAGGACGGGTACGGGCTTGTTTTTGTAAGAAGACACTTTATGAAATAAATTGGGAAGAAGAATAAAAGTAAAAGGAGGAAAGGTTTTTTAAAGTCAGTACAGACAAAGAATAGGGACAAATATCTGTGACCTCGTCTTGGACCCTGTGAGGGAAAGAGAACACGTATCTGAGTGTGAGGCGCGGATATAGGTGAACAGATACAACGAAAAAGGGAACATGTGGCAGGAGCAGAGAGCCCTTGACCACGAATAGCAGGCTGTTTGACTTTCTTTAAGAAAACCAAAAAGGTATGTAAGAACATATTGTTTTAAGAGCTTTTCTTTTTTTATTGACTTTTCACATAGCAGGGTTCAAGGCCATTAGCTTTCTACCTAAGAAAGATAAGGACCGTCCCGAGAGGCAAAGCTCCGTATAAAGGTAAATCTCTTTTCCTGAAGGAATAAAATTATATCAAATTGTGTTTGAATTTTCAGAACCGACTATTTAGGTAAAAAGATGAGGGGAGAAGCCTCCTCTCCGTACTGTATTTTCCGTTATTACTTTTGGATTCATAAATTGAATAAGATAATCGGGACCACCGGCTTTATGTCCCAAACCAGACATTTTAAATCCTCCAAAGGGGTGTCTTTTTACAATAGCTCCTGTGCAATTCCTATTAATGTATAAGTTTCCTACTTGAAACTTTTGTTTGACTAATTCAATTCGGCTAGGACTTCTTGAGTAAAAACCTCCAGTAAGAGCAAATTCCGTATTATTGGCTATTTGAATAGCTTCTTCCAGGTTTTTGAAGGAAATAAGAACTAATACCGGTCCAAATATCTCTTCTTTTAAAAGAGAGGAATCCGGGGGCACTTGGCTGAATAAGACAGGGCTTATGAAATAACCTTCTTGTGGACAGTTTAATTCTTTTGAGATGAGCCTGGTGGACTGTTTCCCTTTTTCAATGTAGGAATTGATTTTTTTTACAGCCTGGGAATCAATAACAGGCCCTATCCGTGATTCTGGTTTTTCTGCCGAACCTATTATTAAGCTTTCCATAGCTGATATTAATCTTTCTGTAAATAATGTTTCAATAGTTTCCTCTACTAAAACACGACTACAGGCAGAGCATTTTTGTCCTTGAAACTCAAAAGCCGATTCCAGTACTCCGGCTACAGCTATATCCAGATCGGCACTGTCATCCACAATAATGGCGTTTTTCCCTCCCATTTCAATTATACATTTTTTTAATTTATTTTGCCGAAGGGACACTTGATTGGCTTTTTCCAGTATAGAGCAGCCTACCTTTTTAGATCCGGTAAAAGCAATTAGCTCTGTTTCCTTTTGTTCTACTAAATAAGCTCCTGTTTCTTCTCCCTTGCCCGGGAGAAACTGAGCTACACCTGCCGGTAGCCCGCATTCTATTAGTAATTTCATTAGTTCATAAGCTGTGGCGGAACTCTGTTCGGCTGGTTTAATCAAAACTGTATTTCCTGTTACTAGGCAAGCTACGGTCATTCCAGTTAAGATAGCTAGTGGAAAATTCCATGGGGCAATAACTAAAGCTAATCCACGTGCTTGCCAGGAATAAAAACTTTCCTCTCCCCATACGGAGTCAGTAAGCTTAGGTTTTTCTAGTCGTGACATCTCCTGGGCGTAATATCGGCAAAAATCAATAGCTTCACAGACATCAGCATCGGCAGCTTTCCAGTTTTTTCCTACTTCCAAGACTTGTAAGGTAGCTAGACTATAGCGGTGTGTTTCCATTTTATCAGCCAGTGAAACCAATAGCTTACACCTTTCAGAAACGGGAGTTTGGCTCCATAAAGGAAACTGTTGGAGAGCAAGCTTCACAGCTTGGTCGCAATGTGCTTTATCTGCTTGAGAAGTAAAAGCGATGGTTTGAGAAGGGTGAGAGGGGTTTTCTCTTTTAATTTTTTCCTGGCTTGTTTTTGTTTTGTTGTTAATCAGGATGGGAATATTTAAAGGTAATATTTTTTGCCATTCTTTGATAGCAGCTTGAAAATTTTGCCGATGAATAGCTATAGAAAAATCTAAAATGGGTGTGTTTATAAACTCACCGGATTGTACTTGTTTGGATTGGGAAAAAAGAGCGGCTTTTTCGGAAGAAGGGGAAGTATAATCCGGTTTTTT
Organism: Bdellovibrionales bacterium; assembly: GCA_028819305.1. GTDB lineage: Bacteria > Bdellovibrionota > Bdellovibrionia > Bdellovibrionales > UBA1609 > JANQSP01. The sequence continues at coordinate 20,065 of JAPPLY010000063.1, read as the reverse complement.
ATATGAAGCATAAGGCGCTTTAGATATATTTTTGACAATAGCTTTTAAAGAAGAAAGTGTGGCCTTATCTTCCTTTTTTGGTGGTTTTAGCAAGTCTTCTATATTATAGTTTCCCCATGATCTCATAAAAGATTCATTGGCTGTATTTTCCAAGAGTCTTCTGACTAGATAAGCCATTCCTGGGATAGGGGTGCCTATAGGACAATATTGTCGAACTCGCCATCCTTTTTTAATCAGTTGGGTATTGATAGAAGGAGCCATCCCATAGAGGGTTTGAATCTCAATAGCTTTTTTTGGTATTCTCAGAGCCTGGGACAAACTTAGAGCATAAGTGATAGAGCGAATATTATGAGATCCAATGGACAGACGTAAATGAGGGTAGCTGTTTAAAATCAGCTTAGCACAAGTTTCAAACTGCAAGTCTGATTCCCATTTGTTTAAAAAAACCGGACAAGGCCAATTTTGTTGTTTAGTGTAAATAAATTCATAATCCCAGTAGGCTCCTTTCACTAAGCGAATATGGACAGGGCTGGGGTGTTGTTTAATAAACTGAGACAAATCTTTAAGATCATTAAAAGCCTCTTTGAGGTAGGCTTGGATAACAATACCAAAGTGAGGATAATTTTTAAATTGGGGTTCTGAAATTAACTCTTTAAAAATTTCCAAGATGAGGTTTTTATACTCATATTGCTCCATATCTATATTGATAAAAGTATTTGTATCTATTGCTTTTTTAAATAAAGCTCTTAATTTATTTTTGATTCTTTTTTTACTTTCTTCCCAAGAGACTGTAAAAATTTGAGAATCTAATGAACTTATTTTTACGGAAATATTAACTTTCGGTATAGGTTCTCCGTTTTCATTTTCATCTATTATGGAATGAGGGGTCCAATGTTTTGCCTGATCGTATAGTTGGTTAATCATGTTCAAATAATAATTTTGGTATGTGTGGGCTTCTTTTTCAGATAAAGTAGCTTCCCCTAGTAGATCTAAAGTAAAAGCGCTGTTGTTTTTTCTCATTTGCTCTAATGTGGGAAGAATAGAGGGCAAGTTTTCTCCTATAATAAATAAGCGGGCCATTTCCGTCATTTGTTTTGAAATGAACGAACGTAATAAGGGAGGGGGAAGCAGAGCCATGCTTTTGCTTAAGAAAGAAGGGGTTATACTGATCTTGTCTGATCCCCGCGAAAACAAGGATTCCTGACCTGTTTGGTATGGGCCATCTTTATTTTTTGTGTTTTCTTTAAAGTAATCATTTAGAAAAAAAGGGATGTCTTCTTTTTTATTTAAGGAAGGGAAAACATCCACGAAGCGAAACAAGGGAGTTTTAAAAGCCGGGTTGGTGAGAGTCCACTGCATTAAGCGGCCATACCACCATTTTTTACTGAAGAGGTTTTTTTGAGGTGCTTTTATAGCTTTAAATAACTCTGTTCCTAGTTGCAAGATATAGGTTTCGTTATGTGTTGTATCCATCGTATTTGATTTTTCCGATTTTAATATGGATTCCCTCTTTCGATGCCTTTTAACCCCTATTCTCTCCTGAAAGGGGTTCTATTATCAAGAACCTTTTGCATTCTATTCTCTCCTGAAGGGATGCTCTTATCAAGAACCTTTTGCATCCTGCTCTATCCTAAAAGGGGACTATTATCAAGGTTTTCGCCGAAGAAGAAAGTTCGCTTATTCGATTCATTAGTAATATAAAAAACTTTAAAAGCTCCTTATTTTCACCGAAAAGAAAGAAGAGAAAAAGGTCAGAAAGGCTATATGGTTATGATAAAATTGGTTCTTTATTTACTGCTATTTTTATGTGTTTCCTGTGGTTATGTGGGAATGGAGCAAGGGGAAAAGGATGCGTGTAACTTTCGTGTGGATCGTGGTTTTGTAGTGAAATGGAAAGAATTACCTATTCCTGTCTATACTCATCCAACTGTTCCTACTATGGCCCATAAAAATTTTATATATGCTGTAGATATGTTAAATAAGTCCTGGAATTATTATTCAGGGAAAGGGCGATTGTTCGAGTGGATTGGAGAAGTGGATGCGGTTGTTCCAACAAAAGAGGTTGAGGATGGTGTGAATATTTTTTTTGTGGATACAAATCATGGGGTGCTTTCTTCTATAAAACAAGGTTCTACTTTCAACCGTAACTATTTTGGAGGAATTATGTATGAAGGGGATATACTCATAAATGCCGTTCATCACAAATATTATTATATCAAGGGTGATTTTGATTATTCCACTTATACGAGTGTGCCAGAGCTATCTACTCGCCGGTCTTTGGCCAGTACTTCTTCCAGATCTTTCTGGCAACAATTTTTATACGCTTTTCAGTCTTTTTTGGATTTTTTTTCAGTTTTTTGGAAAGAGAAGGAAGACCGTACTCCATCGGCAAGGTCAACTCAGATTCCGAAAAACCGACTGGATGCTATCAGTTTGTATTTACATGAATTACTGCATTTAAGTGCTTTGCTGCATGAGAAACAGGGTATTATGCAAGAAACTTTGGCACCAGGGGTCATTCGTAGAAATATAACGGAAATAGAGTTATCCAGATTGGCCTGTGGCTATGGGAGTGAAAAAAATACAATGTAAGTATATTTAAGTTTCTTTAGACGGAAGTCGAGTATAGTATTAAGAAGTTTTGAGTTGGGAAAAATATAAAAAAGGAGCAGAGAAAAAATGAGTAAGCAGGCCGTATTATCTTTAGCTGTTCCCGTTGAAAGACATCAAGAGGTTTTATCTCTAGAGGGGGGTAATAATACAGAAGAATTATGTTCTGAGGTGGAAAAATTGCGTGGTTTTCGTGATAGTATTTTTCAACTAAAAAAAGAAGTTCATCATTTAAGCTTTATGATCTCAGAGATTCGGGATGTTTTGGAAACTTCCTCCGGGGCTAGACGCTTTTTAATTTAGTGCATGTTTTTTAAAGAAGCCATTACGGTGCTGTCCACAATATGAAAATAAGTTCTCACTAATAATTCAAAATTGTGATGTGTGAGTGAGTCCAAATAATTTTGTTTTTGGTTAAACGATTTTTTTGATAGTAAGCCTGTTAATAGTTCCTGAATCCTTTGAATGTTAGCTTTATTAAAAAAGTCCAGATTCTCCGTTGGTGTTTTTAAAATTTGTGCTACTTTTTTATGGTCGAATAAAAAATGATACCCTTTTACAGATTGATTTAACAGTAATTCAATTTCATTTAGATCCGTTTGCTTTATTTCCAACATTGTTCCTCCATGAACTGTTTTTGATATCTGCTTTATCCTTATAGTTTCATAATAATCTTTGTTTCACAATGACTAAATATAAAGACATCTATCTTTATATACCCTCTCTGGTTTGTTCTCCGCTTCCGCGGGGACAAGGTTTTTTGGTCGTCTCTTTGTCTGCTCCAAAAGGAAGTGAGATATATCTAAACGATACCATTTTTCTATACCAATTAGGTGTACATGCCCTTAATTAAGAGCATTTCCAAAAAACAATCAAGTCCAGATACACGGCATGACACAAGACTTCTGGTCTGTTATACAGGTCCGAATAAGTAAATACTATTTGGACTATAAGAGTCATAAAGATCAGAACTCAGCTTTACCGATCGGTAAAGAGATTGTGTGTGCCCTCCCCTCCGTTCCTCTCCCCTTGGGAGGAAGATTATCGAAACCACGACACCCTGTCCTCGTGAAAAGGGATCAAATAAAATTAGTATATAAAAGATAAATCTTTAAGCAGACGATCTACTTCATCCTCAGTAGAGTTTGTTGAGAAAGGGGGTACTTCAAATTGGGAGGGAGAGTCTTTGCAAAAGTCTCGTCCCTTTTCATAGAAAATTTTCTCTTTATGGGTTGAGGAGGACATTTTTTTAAATGGATGTAATTCATGTAATAGTCTTTCTTGATTTTGTTTTTCCAGATAGATATAAGGATGAGCTTCAAACGGAGGAATAAGTATTTCGATTTTTGTTATGGGTTTGTTATGCACATTAAAAACGGAAATGGATACCCCGTGCCATCCCTTCATATCTTTTAACACAAAGCTGTTATCTTGTATTAATTCCTCAATAGATTTCTCCAGGTCTTCCAGGAGGTCATGTCCAAGAGTGGTAATAGTGGTCCCTCTTTCATTAGAATTGTTTTTAATAATTTCTATACTGATAGGAGATTCTTTAAAAATTTTTCTATTATTTTCTATACGGAAAGAGTGAACTTGAATATAATTTGTATGAGGATATGTAAATTCAGTGGGAACATTCCATAGGTATAGTTCAGCTTTATTTGTGTCAAAAGCTTCCTGATCCCAATCATACCATGCATTTAAAATACCGTTAAATCCATTGACATTGAATTTATTACAATAAACCATGGCAGAGGTGGGGGCGGAAGAAAACTCTTCCTGTGTTGCTCCGGAAAAATCTAAATAATCCAGTGTGCAATTAGAAAAAGCAGTGAGTAGTATGAACAATAGAAAAATGGTAGTTATATTCATAATATCTTAATCGGTTGAATTTGTGTTTTCATTTAGAAGGAGGAATAAAAAGCAGACTTTAATCCAGGTTTTTTATAAATTGGCTAGTGTGATTTCCAAATATTATGTGTCCTGGCTGGTTTTTTTCTAACAGTAATGAGATTTATAGCAGTTTAAAGATACGATTTTTTTATACTTATCGTATTTGAAAACTCAGGATTTAAAAATCCAGCGACTCAAGGAACCTACTGGCAGGTGGCGTAAAATGAATACCCGAGGGGTATAAATTTACAAAATAAGGAATGAAAAAGAAGATGAAGAAAATCAGTGGTTTTATAAAAACATATTTAGATCAGCCTTTGTGGTTATTGGTCGTGTGCTTTACCCTTGTTTTTATGCATTTGATTTTCGATGGCACTTTATTACGAATGTTTCACTTATATAACAGTCAAAAAATTTTGGAAAATCGTATTGCCCGCATTCAAGTAAAGAACTCTTTGGTGGAAGAGCGGCTAAAACGACTCAAATCTGATTCCCGTTTTTTAGAACAAGAGGTGAGAGATCGCTTTAATTTAGTAGGAGAAAAAGATATTATCTTTATTTTTTCAGATGGAGAGCAGGAAAATTTCAAATGGGAATAAATGCAGTTTCTCAAGGTGGAAAGTTATATCTGGTGGATGTCAGTTCTCTTTTTTTTAGAGCTTATTATGCCATCTCCAGTCATCTCAGTAGTCCAAAAGGTCTTCCCACAAATGCCTTGTATGGGCTGCTTTCCATGACGGACAAATTTATCAGAGAGTCTAAATCAGAATATATTGTGTATTGTTTTGACCATGAAAAGCCTTCTTTTCGTGTGGATATATACCCTGAGTACAAAGCAAATCGAGGGGAGATACCGGAAGATTTGAAGGTGCAGATTCCTTATATAAAAAAACTGGTTTCCTCTTTAGGTATTCCCATGGTGGAGCAGGTCGGTTATGAGGCGGATGATTTGATAGGGTCTTTGGCTATGATAGCTCAAAAAAAGGGATTTAAAGTAGTTGTTGTTAGTGGGGATAAGGATTTTGCGCAGATCGTGTCTTCCTCTGTATCTCTTTATGATCCTATGAAAGAGATCAACTACGACTCTGCCGGTGTTCAACAGAAATGGGGGGTGCGTCCTGATCAAATAAATGATTATCTCGCTATTGTGGGAGATAGCAGTGATAACATTCCTGGTGTATTTGGCATTGGCCCCAAAGGAGCACAAAAACTTCTAAAGGAGTATGATAGTTTAGAACAGATATATGAAAATTTAGACTCTATCCAACAAAAAACAGCAGAGAAATTGAGACACTCCAAAAAAGAAGCTTTTTTATCACAAAAATTAGCTCGTATTGTAACGGATGTGGATTTGAAAGAAAACAGGCCGTCTTTCCAGCGTCAACCTATTCAAATAGAAGCCTTAAGGGATTTATTAAAGGAGTTGGGTTTTAAAACTTTTGAAAAAAAACTTTGCCCTTCTTTGCCTATAAAAACCGAGGAGGTAAGGTTTGTTTCTTCCCCGCAAAAAATAAAAAAACTTTCTTCTAACTTGAGATTACATCGTCTTGAATGGGACGAGTTAAAACCTTTTATTCAGCCTTATGGAAAAGTTTGGTGTTTTTTGCAAGGGGGGCAATATTTCTTAGCCTACAAGAATAAAGTCATTACCTTGGAAAATCATAATTTACACAAGGTAGGTCAGTTTTTTTCAGATAGAAGAGTTTATTGGAGTGGGTATGACTTAAAAAAAATATGGAAGGATTTTAACTGTAGGCATCCTCTTCCTTATTGGTGTGCTATGATTGCTGCCTACTTGGTAGAGTCTAGTCCCCCTGGAGGATTTGAGAAAGTGTGTCTTAAATATACAGGCGAGGCGGTGGATCACTCTCTTGCTCCAGGTGAAGTGTATCAGCTGCATAAAAAGTTAAATAAAGACTTAAAAAAACAGTTGAAAGAACGGAATATGCTGGGGCTTTATGAAAAAGTAGAATTAGCTCTTATTTCTGTTTTATATAACATGGAGAAAAAGGGTATTATGTTGGATCCGTTAGAACTGGATAAACAGGCAAGAGAGGTCAATCAAAAAATTAAAATGATAGAGCAGGAGATTTTTGATTATGTAAAACATGAGTTTAATATTTCCAGTCCAAAGCAGTTAGCAGATGTGTTATTTACGGAATTAGGATTAAGTCCTTTAAGAAAGACAAAAACAGGGTATTCTACAGATATGGATGTTCTTAATAAATTAAGAGCAAAACATCCGGTTATACCTCTTGTTTTAGAACATCGGGAGCTATTCAAACTTAAGACCACCTATATAGAGGCTTTACCCCCTTTGATTAACAAAGAAACAAATCGGATACATACCCATTTTCGTCAAGCTTTAACAGCAACAGGGCGGCTTTCCAGCATAAACCCCAATTTACAAAATATCCCCATAAAAACGGAAAGAGGTAGAAAAATTAGAAAGGCTTTTGTCGCTCCTAAAGGAAAGAAGATTATTTCTGCTGACTATTCCCAGATTGAGCTAAGAATTTTGGCTCATATTACGGAAGATCCTATGTTGTGCTCTGCTTTTGAACGAGATTGGGATATTCATAAAGCTACGGCTAGTGAAATTTACTCTGTTCCTGTAGAGGGGGTTACGGAGCAGATGAGACGATCAGCTAAAGCCATCAATTTTGGTTTGATATACGGGCAAGGGGCTTACACTTTGTCTGAGTCTCTTGGGGTTTCTGTTTCTGAAGCTAGTGACATTATTAAAAATTATTTTACCCGCTTTAAGAGAGTAAAGGAATATATGGACTCCGTTGTGGTATCGGCTCATAAGAAAGGCTATGTAGAGACCTTTTTTAGTCGCAGGAGAACTATTCGAGAGTTATCTTCCTCCCGTGTACAGATAAAAAAATGGGGAGAAAGGATGGCTATTAATACTCCTATACAAGGTACAGCTAGTGATCTTGTAAAAATAGCCATGATTGAACTTAGTAATAGTTTGTATTCTCCTCTTTTGCTTCAGATACACGACGAATTGCTTTTTGAATGTGACGAAGATAGAATACAAGAAGAAACCTGGCAGATTAAGAATATTATGGAAAATGTAGTGGCCTGGAAGGTGCCTTTAAAGGTTCATATTCATGTTGGGCAAAATTGGCAAGCCGCTCACTCTTAGTTGTTTCTTAGTTTTTTTAGTTGTCTTTCTCTTTTAGGAATAGAAGTAAAATAGTTTCCAGAGTATTATTAGGGATTATATGTACAGCGAAATCCGATATTGGGTCTTAAGGTTCTGTCTTTTGTAAAAGAGGTATCTACTGAGAAAATACCAGCGGTTCTATTATTGGATCCCCCTCTTAAAATAACTCCGGCAAAACGTGACCCTTGCATATATCCTAAACCAGCAAAACTATTAATTCTTTCCCTGTCATCTAAAGTAGTATAGTCTTCTCTCGGCCCGAACAAACTTTTTAAAGAGGATGGAAGATTATAAATGTATCCCGTATAAGTCGTCGGCAAGTTACTTATATTGTGTTGAACTAACTCGCTTAAATTACCGGCAAAATCCCATATATATTCGTTGTTTGGCAATTTATGTGTACGCTTATGCAAACTCCATCTATCATCATTAATATCATCATCATCACTGCTTTTTTTTATACCTGATATGGAACCAATATTAAGGCGATTTCCAGATTGAATTCTGGTCGTTTTATTAGACCAGTTTACATCCACTGATTCAATATGTCTGGCGATAGTGTTCCATTCCTCATTTTTAATAAGTGTATAACCTATGCCGTTTTCTCTACAGTAGTTAATAGCATTTTCTTCACTGATTCCTGATATAAGCACGCCTGTCGCTATAGCCTCTGCTTTTAAAGTGGGGCGATTATAAGGGGAGCCTAAGCTGGTTCCGGAGGGCACTTTAGCTTCGTATTTCATCGCACAAAAAGCCGAATCAGTAAAGTCACTAAGTTCAGGGACTCCTATATAACCCTTTGGACATATAAAGTGATTTGTTGTGTTTTTGCATAGTAAACCACTATTTCCTGTTTGTGAAACAGCTACTTGGACTCTTCGTTTTTGATTGATGATCCCGGTAATATCAACAGAAATTTTCCATTTCCCTCTATTACAAGTAGGGGGCTGGTCCAAAGGGTAACCTTCAATGTAAATTTTTACTTCTGAACCATTTCTTTCACATGTACCAGAGATAGAATATTCACTGGCATTATCACTATCTATTAAGTCCAGATCATTAATGTCTGCTGTCTTTCTTTCTATTTGAGAGTTACAAACTTCAGGATCAAACTGTTGATGGGGTCTTCTAGCAGAATTTTGCGCACAAGATAAGGAGAATGTTAATAACGAAAAAACGGAAAAAAACCAAAAAATATATCCAGAGGGTAGTAGTGTAACCAAGCTCTTAAACCTAAAAATTTTAAACACAATCAGTATAATTTTCATAAAACTTCCTCCTGGAGTTCAGTTTAAACTATTAGGTTTTTCGGGGACATAGTTGCTCTATTTATACACCCCATAATATCTTACAAAAAATTCAGATAATACTACCAAAAATAACATGAATTATAGAGTTTATTCAAAGCTATTCAGCACTTGTAATAATACTGTACCTTATTTTATAGACTAAAGATTTGTTATTCAGGTGATGGAAACGGGATATTTTGATATTAAACCTAAAGAGTTTGACACTCACTTCTACAGGAGGAACGCAATTCGTAGGTCAGCACCTCATAGAAGTTTTGTTTGATCCTCACTTCTACACAGGAGGAACAGAACCCCGGCCTCCGTGAGGATAAGTTTTTTCGGGCCTTAAAAAGGTATAGCAAAATTATAAATTATTAATAACATCGTGTTGTGTCGAAGTCGAGAAAACACATTCCGTGTTATTTTATTCACATTTTTCTGATATTTGTGGGTCTGTACTTGGGTTCAATTGGGCGTATGCACATATTCCGTAGCAAGGTTTTAGTTTCTCGGGGTTGTTGTCTATACAGGTGGAGCGGACAGCTGTGCATTTATTTTCTAAAGGTAATTTTTTATATGAAGTAAGTGCGTCTAGGCGGCAGTAGGTATTACACTCATCTGTCCAGGCTGAACAGGAACCAGGAATAATTTCCGCGCCCCAATCTGTTTCAACTGAAATGGATTTGTAAGGATGTGACTGGCATCCCATCCAAAGAAGCAAGCAGAAAAGCCCAATAAGGATATGGCAATATCTTTGCATAGTGGATTTTAAAAATATACCCTCCTTTTTGTCAAGGATTGATCTTGTAGTGTTTTAAGCCTTTTCATAATGATCTTTTAGTGAGGGCTACGGGCTTTAATGAGGGCTACGGGCTTTAATGAGGGCTACGGGCTTTAATGAGGGCTACGGGCTTGCCGGGGAAATCTATCTCCTTTAAATGAATCGCCTTTTGTTTTAAAATAGGGAGGTAATTTTTACAAAGGAGCTTCTCTTTTTTTATTTTTGCGTTTAAAATAAAGCCACTTCACTTTATGGTATTTTTGTCATTGAGATTACTGTAGGTGATATATATTAAGTAAGTATTTTTTCTTTTTTAGAATCTTTTTATACATAGAACAAGGTTTTTTAAGTGATAAAGTTTGTTATTTTTTGTTTTTTTGTTTCTTTTCTTACTTATGCTGTTGACGGTGATGTTGATTATATAGATTTGTTGCTGGAACAGGATGATATAGAAGTGGATTGTTCTAATATTTTAGAAATAACGAGCTCTTATGTGAATTTGAGTGAGTCCCATCAAAATCTTCTGGGGGTTTCGGCTCGTCGGTTTTTATCAGCTTTAGAATTATTTGATAGCGTGCATACGCAACAGGAACTCGAAGCTTTAAAAATAGAAATAGCTGGTATTAGGCAGGATATTGAAGGTCTTACAGAAAGGAGCTTTGTTCTACCCGATAAATCAGATGCCATTTTAGAAGTTCTGCCGGGTTGTTTACGGAAGCAATAATTACTCTTAATTTTATAATGTTATGGTTCTTTTGTTTTAAAAAAATGATGACTGGCATAACTTTTAATGATGACTGGCATAAAATCCGTTTTCTCTTTTTATTATGCGGTTTAAAGTGTTTTTGATGCTTTGCGCTGTAATCTCAGCTGCAAAAACTTTGATTTTTCAGGGTTTTACTCCTAGAAAAGAAGCGGAAAAATGACCAAAAATTTCTATTTTCATGGATGCAGGTGTTTTTGTTGTCTGATCGGAGCTTGGCCGGGCTGAAAAAACCTTTTTCCAAGGGTGCGGGTGATAAATTTTTACAGGGACTTTCCTGTTTGATAGAAAACCCTGTTTCTAAGGGTGTAGGATAATATCTTTGATTGTAACCAACAATAGTTAAACCTGAAGTATTTACTCTTACATAAAATGAGATCGAACAAGGTCAATATAAAAGTAAATTATTTCCTTTTTAAGCTTGATCTTTAATAGTAGAATGTTTACTATCTTCTTTCCCTATAAGTTTAAGTTTTGTAGGGGAGTCCTTTTTTTCACATATTTCTAGGTCGCCTGATTGTAAAAGATTTGAGATACTCAAATTTCAAAGAATCTGGCTGTGTTTAGACCCGGATGCAGAAACGGCAGAGCAGGAAAAACACCCTAAGTGATTTACATGGTTTTGTATAATTTCTGTATTTTATGAAAAAAGGGAAAGCTCTTTGACAACTGAATAGAGTGCTTGTGCTGCCCTTTCTGTGGGTACAGAGTGGGGTGGATCCCTTATTTTATAAGTGGTGAAAAGCACAAGTTTAAAGTAACTCACATTTTTACAAAAATATTTGTTCTTAAATTTCATTTTTTAGGGCGAAAAAAAGAGTCTGAACTGAAATCATTCTTAGCAATTTCAGTCAGTTTTGTTTTTAAATAAAAAGCTACTAAGAGTTTACGGAGGATGCCTTGGCATCAGAAAGCGATGAAGGACGTGGCAAGCTGCGATAAGCTTCGGGGAGTGGCACACACACTGCGATCCGGAGATTTCCGAATGGGGAAACCCGCCGGTTGAGCCGGCAGTTCAAGGTGAATACATAGACCTTGTAATGGCAAACGAAGGGAAGTGAAACATCTCAGTACCTTCAGGAAAAGAAATCAAATGAGATTCCCTAAGTAGTGGCGAGCGAAAGGGGAAGAGCCTAAACCTTTTGTATGTTAAAGGGTCCGGCCCTTGTACAGAAGGTGTCATGGGACTTTACAGAAGCGACCGGACTCGCTTCGCGAAGTTATAAAGTCAAAATTTAGCAGAAGAGTCTGAAAAGTCTCTCCAAAGAAGGTGATAGACCTGTAAGCGAAAAGTTTTGATCTTCGGTAAAGTTTCCCAAGTACCACCGGGCACGTGGAATCCGCTGGGAATTTAGGGGGACCACCCTCTAAGGCTAAATATGTTCTGATGACCGATAGTGAACCAGTACCGTGAGGGAAAGGTGAAAAGAACCCCGGAAGGGGAGTGAAATAGAACCTGAAACCGTGAACTTACAAACAGTGGGAGCGCTATTGCATGACAAGCGTGACCACGTACCTTTTGCATAATGAGCCAGTGAGTTATGGTCACGAGCAAGGTTAAGCTGTGAAGCGAAGCCGTAGCGAAAGCGAGTCTTAAATGGGCATTTTTTTAGTTCGTGGCTATAGACCCGAAACCCGGTGAGCTATTTATGGCCAGGGTGAAGTGCAGCTAACCCTGCATGGAGGCCCGAACCATTGGAAGATGCAATTTCCTTGGATGAGCTGTGAATAGGAGTGAAAGGCTAATCAAACTGGGTGATAGCTGGTTCTCCCCGAAATATATTTAGGTATAGCCTCGAATATCTATCCTGGAGGTAGAGCACTGAATGGGCTAGGGGTCCTTACCGGATTACCAAACCCAAACAAACTCCGAATGCCGGTGATAGTTAGTTCGGGAGACAGTCATGGGGTGATAAGGTCCTGTGACGAGAGGGAAAGAGCCCGGACCCTCGGCTAAGGTCCCTAAATCCATTGCTTAGTGTTAAACGTTGTGGAATTACTCAGACAGCCAGGAGGTTGGCTTAGAAGCAGCAATCCTTTAAAGAAAGCGTAATAGCTCACTGGTTCAGTGATTTTGCGCGGAAGATTTAACGGGGCTTAAGCATGGTACCGAAGCCAGGGACTGTTGTTCGCAACAGTGGTAGGGGAGCGTTGTCGTTGAGGATGAAGCTTGACCGCGAGGACAGGTGGACGGACGACAAGTGATTCTGCTGGCATAAGTAGCGTATTAACAGAGGTGAGAAACCTCTGCGCCGAAAACTCAAGGGTTCCTGGGGCAGGATAATCCTCCCAGGGTTAGTCGGGTCCTAAGGCGAGGCCAAGTGGCGTAGTCGATGGACAAAGGGTTAATATTCCCTTACCGGCTTTGATGTTCAAGCATAGGAGTGACGGACTCAGTTATCCCGGCCTGTTATTGGATTCAGGTGTAAGCGTGCAAGAGGGGGTGTAGGTAAATCCGCATCTCAACTCTCAGGCGTAAATGCGAGAGGATCTGATCCTCGAAGCGGGAGACACTATGGTTCCCAGAAAAACTTCGATGTGCTGTCAAAGTTGCCCGTACCGTAAACCGACTCAGGTGAGTAGGATGAGTATTCTAAGGCGATTGGGTTAACTCCAGTTAAGGAACTCGCCAAATTGGCACCGTAACTTCGGGAGAAGGTGTGCCCTCTCAGGTGAAGCCCCTTGCGGGTGGAGCTAGGGGGAGGGTCGCAGTGACCAGGGAGTAGCGACTGTTTACCAAAAACACAGGGCTGTGCTAAATCACAAGATGATGTATACAGCCTGACGCCTGCCCGGTGCCGGAAGGTTAAGAGGATTTGTCAGCCGCAAGGCGAAGCGGAAAATCGAAGCCCCGGTAAACGGCGGCCGTAACTATAACGGTCCTAAGGTAGCGAAACTCCTTGTCGGGTAAATTCCGACCTGCATGAATGGCGTAACGACTTCTTCAGTGTCTCAACTAGATGCCTAGTGAAATTGAATTCTCAGTGAAAATGCTGAGTACCCGCGGAAAGACGGAAAGACCCCGTGAACCTTTACTCTAGCTTGGCAGTGATCTTAGAACAGTTCTGTGTAGGATAGGTGGGAGGCTTTGAAGTCCAGGCGTCAGCTTGGATGGAGCCATCCTTGAAATACCACCCTTGATTCTTTTGAGATCTAACCTACATCCGTTATCCGGATGAGAGACATTGTCAGGTGGGGAGTTTGACTGGGGTGGTCGCCTCCCAAAAAGTAACGGAGGCGTGCGAAGGTTCCCTCAACCTGGTTGGTATCAGGTGTCGAGAATATTGGCATAAGGGAGCTTAACTGCAAGACCAACAAGTCGAGCAGGTGCGAAAGCAGGTCAAAGTGATCTGGTGGTTCCGAGTGGAAGGGCCATCACTTAACGGATAAAAGGTACTCCGGGGATAACAGGCTGATACCCCCCAAGAGTTCACATCGACGGGGGTGTTTGGCACCTCGATGTCGGCTCATCTCATCCTGGGGCTGAAGCAGGTCCCAAGGGTTTGGCTGTTCGCCAATTAAAGAGGTACGCGAGCTGGGTTCAGAACGTCGTGAGACAGTTTGGTCGTTATCTTCCGTGGGCGTAGGAAAATTGAGAGGAGCTGTCCTTAGTACGAGAGGACCGGGATGGACGAACCTCTGGTGCACCTGTTGTCACGCCAGTGGCATAGCAGGGTAGCTATGTTCGGAACGGATAACCGCTGAAAGCATCTAAGCGGGAAGCCGATCTCAAGATAAGTTTTCCCTGATCCTTTAAGGATCCTAAAGACCCCTTCGAGACCAGGAGGTTGATAGGCGGTAAGTATAAGCACAGCAATGTGTTCAGCTGATCCGTACTAATAGGTCGTGAGGCTTTTTTTAAAACAACAACTGTCTGAAAAACAGCTAAGGATGTTTTCAGCACAGACAATTAAGGAGTTACTTTATAATAATCTGTTTTAAGTAAAAGATTGCTGGTGTCTATAGCGGCGGGGCCACACCTGTTCCCATCCCGAACACAGAAGTTAAGCCCGTCAGCGGCGATGGTACTACAGGGCTGACCCTGTGGGAGAGTAGCACGATGCCGGCTTTGTTATTAAAAAGCCAGTCAGGATTTCTTTCTTGGCTGGCTTTTTTTGTATCATATAGGCTTATTTTTTATATTCAATTAGAGTTTATTTTTTAGCTTAGAACTAGAGCTCGAAAGCTCAAAGATGCACTTTACCAAAGAGCGACTTCTAGCTGCATACACATGATTAATTAGGACATCCAGGAATATAAACTCATTATGGATTAAAAACCTCTGAAGGCAGGCTGTCGGCGGCTTGTTGACAGGTGATAGGAGGATCGGTGTAGGCTTGGTCACAGGGTACTTTCGTTGACATCTTAGCTTTTCCTGTTGGAAATGGCCAAAAGGGTATGCCGTAGTAATTAATTTCTTTCCAGTCGGCATTATAACATTTTTCAACTTTTAACTGTATATTAGGGTTGAACCAAGGTACATCCTCTTTCTTTACATAAAGAAAAAAATCGAGTGTTCGTACTCCAGATGGATACCACCCTCGTATATGTTTTCTTTGCCAACGGGAATATTTTCTCTCTCCACTAAAGGGGTTTATTGACCTCTTTTTATTGGAGATATAAGCTCTTTGCTCATTACTATACTTACAACAGCCCCCAAGATACTGGAGGGCATTCAGCTGGTCACAGTTGAGAAAGACACTAGTGGATGTGTCGGCCCTGGCATTTACTCCAAAAACAAAAATGAGTATGAAAAAAATTTTGTACATATGTTATCGGATTATCGGAGTTTTGAGAACATTACTTTAGCTTTTAGTCATTAAAGAACAATTTAAAGGATTCTGACTCATTAAAGAATATTGAAATTATATATGGGAGATATAAAAAAAGACGCATTAAAGGAAATTGATAAAATATGATCAAAAAACAAAAAGGGAAATTATTACTGATAAAACAGTAAAGATTTTTAAACCAGGTACCGTCAGAGATACACTAAATAACACTTTTAAAGATCGAGAAAATTGTCTATTAGAAGTCGTTTTGTAAAAGTCCTATTTGAAAGCTAATAGAGGGGGAATGCCGCATGAATTTTCTCCCTCTTAAACAAAGCAGAACTGTAATACTCTAATAGGAATCAACAACAGCCTGCCAGCCCACTTTTTCCACTTCATACCGAACCAGCACAGACAAATTACAACAAGATTTGGAAATATAAAAAATATCCTTCCATCGAAAAATGATATACGACACTAATCGTATCGGAAAAAATATACCTAATTTTAAACCTTATTGTTTCTCAAGATTTCCTCAAAAAAAATCAGAATGTCCATTGCCGGGAATGGCGGGAGAAATTAAAGGATTTTTTTAAGTTGTACAATTAATGTTGTTTCCTACCTAATTTGAAATTGTATATTTTTTAATTTTCTTCCGTGTTTGTAGATGGTTTTTTCTCTTTCTGGCAATTAAATTTTTCTTCCCATTTCATTCTTAATATTTCTTTGGGGAAATAAAGAAAGGTCTGCCCGACCCGGGATGAAAATTTAGTGAAGTAACTTTTTCCTTCCATTGAAATTTCAACAGTGTTTATTTCTTTTTTCTTAACAGCGGTTTGTAATTCCTTTTTTTTAAAAATGTCATTGATAATCTGAGAAATTTCTTTATTAAATCTATCTATTATGTGGGTGTTACATTTTTTTCTATCCAAACTCAGATCTAGTTGATGTCCTTTGATAGCTACTCTATTTTTTGAGTACGTAAGTACAAAATATTTAAGTGCTGTCTTTACTATCAATGTTTTACTTTCTTGTCTTTGATTTGATGCTTTTGACTCACTAACTGGTAATTTTTGCGTTTTCTGTGTTATGTTTGACTGGGATGATTCTGGTGCTTGATTTATGTTTCCCACTACTAAAATAGGGTATATGCTTATTAAAGCAGTTAATAAAAATGAGGGCTTATTATATATTTTTCCAGAATTTTTCTGCTTCATTGTGATAATAATAAGATAACTACCTTAATAGATATCTTTAGTCACCATGAACTTAAATCTTTTCTATCTGATGTGGCCATTCACTAATAGAAATAAAATAAAGTGTCATTTTCTATACCTTAGTCTTGTTTCCTACTCTAATCAAACACCCACTGATATATAATACATTAAGAGTACCACGGATTTAGCCGTGGTACTCTGCTTGACGACATATAGAAATGCGAAAGTATGATTAGATGACAAACTTAAAACTATTAAATAACTTATTTATATTTTTTTGCCTACTCATTCCCTATACAGTAAATTCAAAGCAACAAATAGATATTGATTACACTAAACAAGTAATTGAACAAATAAATCAGATAAATCAATCTACACCTAAGGAATGCCAACACTGTCTGCAATTTTCAGAAACAGAAGAGAAATCAAAAAAAGAACAAAATAGTGACCTTCTTCAACAATGTGCTGTGGATCTCTGTGGACCAGCCAAGGAGAGCTTCATATATGTATTTAATAATAACACTTTTGATAATGAAGACATAGACCCGGAAATAGTAAAACATTTTGATAAAATGATCCGACCTACTATTGAAGAATTCTTTTTAAAGAAACGAGAGCACAACAAAGATATACTAAGCTCTCTACAAGATAAACTAGCTAATCCCGAATCCAATATTAAACCACAAGAATGGGATGAAGTAGCCGAAGCACTTTCTATGAAAATCGCAATGGATAATGCTGCTGCAGCTATGTCCATAGATGCTGTATATACAAGTAATGATATATCTATTAACTATCCTTCAGAAATAGCAAGTAATGGTGATACTTCTTATAAGGAAAACAAAGCTAAAATGATGCCTTTTTCTGTAGGGGCTGCTCTTTTGAACTTGTCTTCACCTTCTATCGAAAGACAAAGAGAGTTATTAAGAGAACAGTACCAAAACTTTTTAGAAGATTATCAAATTAACGAAGTAAAGCTCACAAAAAAGGACAAGCGAACAATAGCCCAACTAGGAAAACATCTGGAACGAAAAGATTTAAATAGTCTCGCCTTTGCCACCAGCCTGGATCGCTTAGTCAAAAAAAGCAAAGGTCTTATTTTCTGTGTAGAGGACTGCAAAAAATGGGTATTAAGTGAACTAAGCTCTTTACATCAAGGTTTACAAGAAGCTACATCAGATGATGGCTACATAAAACAGCTCACTCAACAGCTTAACTATTGTCAATCTGTTTATAATACCATTATTCAGGGTGTACAGCGAATGAACATGTACGAACAAAATTTGAATCAATATGTAGGTCAATTTTTAATTAAAACTTTTAATAATTATAGTGCTTTCTCACGGCAGTCTTATAAAAATTATATGAACAACGTTCTTAAAGTTGCCTTTCCTTCTTCACTCCAAAATGTTGAACAAAAATTTGTAGAGAGTATAAGAAGAACAAAAAATGTTCGCATTGCCTCTTATTCTAATAATAAAATAGCTGATATGATACTACATCAAAGAGGTGAATCTTCTTTGTGCCTATCACCTATGATGGTAGCCAGTGATTCTTTTAGTCCAGAGGGAAATATGGTAGCTGTATCTCATTTTAGTTGTCACTTTCATGATCATGGCAAACAAATTTTAGCCCATGAACTAGCTCATGCCCTCAGTCACTGGTTTAGTACAAATAAGAAAAAGTTTAATAAACCAAATAAACCTAGTAAAATAAGTTACCGTCAATATATGAAATTAAGAAGATGTGCCAACAGACGATACAAAACAAAAAACAAAGCAAAAATAAAAAACCCTTTTAGATCTATTAGACATAGGAATGATAAATTCAGAACGGAAGAGGATATGGCTGATCTTATAGCGTATCAAGTTTTTCATGAAAACCCAACATTATTTCAATGTTCTAGTCTCTCATCATCTACAGATGGTTCAAAATACGCACAACTTCACATACTTCCACCACCACATCCAAAAGGAGTACAAGTAATGCCAGATACTCATTCCCCTCCTCTTTTGAGAGCCATCACAGAGGCAATCCATAAAAGAAAGCCACTCTCCACAGCCTGTCAGCAAGTTGTGAACTTATACAATGACAAAATTAATTTTGAACCTTGTTTTTAAACAATTACAGCAAAAGAAAAATCAGATTAAAAACTCATGTGTTTCAAAGAGTTAAACAAAAAAGTGGCGGAGGGAGAGGGATTGTTAAAGGTCACCTCCTAAAACAGAATAAAACGGGAATAACCCAGTAAAGTCAACAATAACCAGCCATGCTTTCTTCCCGGCTTTTCCTCCAGTTTCCCGCTTTATACCGAACCATCACAGCAAAATCACAGCGCAGTTTTGGAAATACAAAAAATCATGCTTATTAAATCAATTAGCTTTTAAGCAGTACTGTAAAAAAATCATGACTGCGTTTACCACTAACAGAGCATCAGAAGATGTAACATTTTTAGATGCAGGTTTAGCTGTGCTTTTATTAGCTCTTTCAGAAGATACAAAACTTTGAACAGCATCAATTATTTTTATCACGAAGACATTATCCGAAATGATATTGTCCCTTTTGAACTCCTGAAACAACTTACCTAGCTCCCCTTTATGATTTTTATTCCCCTTATTTAAATATATTTGCAGGAATCTATGTACAACACTATGAGCTTTAGTAATAGCTTCTTGATAATCTCCATTTCTATAGTCCTGAAACACACTTCTTAAATCATTATCCACTAAGCTCCATTTGGGATCAGAAAGGCATTTAATTGTAGGGGTGTAAATTTGATCCAAAACCCTCTTATCCTGACGAGGTACAAAACCACTACGAGTAAGCACCTGATTAACACAAAATTGATCAAAGATATGATTTACACAGTTTTGTAACCGATAAAATGGAGCATATGCCAACTCTATATATTTTTTTCTATTATCATAATTATCTGATTGTTCTGCCTGATTCAAATGGCATTCATCAATAAAATTTTTAGCAAATACACTTAGCATACAAAGAACCACATCAGATTTTTCTGTTAAAAAAATAACAGAAAAGTCCTTTACTGCTGCTCGCACATAGTGAAAGTGGTGGAGGTTGTTATCACAACGATGTAGGTTTTTTCCATATAATTTTCTTAAGTAATTTTTATTCAAAAATTTTATTGTTATTAAAATATTATTATAAGATAAAAGTTCATTGTTCTCTAACTCCTGAAGAGCAGTTTCCTTTTCTTCTCTGGTGAGCATATCCCAGCTTCTCCATGGGAGAGTTATTTGTATTCTTTCTCGAATTTTCGGATCATTTACACCATATAATGAAAATTTTGGTATTTCCATATAAGTCCCTTTCAATAAAAAATATACAATATTCTATTTATATGTTGTTCAGTGTTCACAGTCCAACTCTTTCAAAAAATCTGATAAAGGTTTTAGTTTATCTGAGTCTAAATTCCAATAACCTTTTTCAGCAGCTATTCCTAAAGCAGGAGTTGGAATGTCCCTCATATATGGACAGTTGCTAAGTATCAAGCAATGCGTTAAAGTCCGGTGAACCGGAAAGGAGGGACATAATGAGAGAC
>JAPPLY010000009.1:12608-23432 GCA_028819305.1 Bdellovibrionales bacterium | reverse complement strand
AGTAAACAATTAGGAGCCAGGGTGTAAGGTTAAGAACCGGCCCTAAATAAAAATAAGTGAAATGAGATGGGAAGAAAGGAGTAGGGATCTGCCCTAAATAAAAATATGATTCGGATTGAGATAAAAAAGAGAAGCCCTTTGAAGCTGAGAAAAAGGCTCAGGAACAAGGCGCGTTTGAGGAAAAAAATTTTTGGTACAGAAGAAAGACCGCGATTGGTGGTTTTTCGTTCGCAGAAACATATTTATGCGCAATTAGTGAATGATATGTCAGGAAAGGTGTTAGCCTCATCTCATACACTTAAGTTGGGGGCGGAAGGAAGTAACTGTAAGGGGGCTGAGCAAACTGGTCAAAAAATAGCGGAGTTAGCTTTAAATAAAAGTATTAAAAAAGTGGTTTTTGATCGTAACGGCTTTATTTATCATGGTCGGGTGCAGGCTTTGGCGGATGCCGCTCGTAAAGCGGGCTTAATATTTTAGATTCCAGGCCGGTATAGGGCGCTGGATTATAAAAATAGAGGAGCTAGGGTATTAGGTTAAAAACCGGCCCTAAAGAGGAGCGTAATTTATTAGTAAATGTGTCCTTCAGGAAAACAGTTTGCCGGTTGAGGGTCCAAGGCCATTGGCTTTCTACCTAAGAAAATCAAGGGTCGTCCCGAGAGGCAAAGCCCCGTATAAAGGCAAATCTGTGTTCCTGAAGAAGCATACTGTAAATGAAAAGTAGTATGGTGGTTTTGCAAAGTAATAAATAGAGGAGCTAGGTGTCAGGTTAAGAATCTGCCCTAAATAAAAATATGTCACGGATTGGAAAATTGCCAGTGGAAATAACACAAGGGGTGGAAGTGACCATCAGCCCTGATAATGCTGTTTCTATTAAATCGGCTCAAAAAATTTTAAAAATACAGGTGAACTCTGTAATTAATGTGCAAGTTAAGGATGGTTCTGTTGTTCTGACTCGTAAAAATGATGAACCAAAATCACGAGCCTGGCATGGCCTTTATCGGGCTTTAATTCAAAATGCGGTTACAGGGGTGTCCAAAGGCTGGACAAAAACTTTAATTTTTAAAGGAGTGGGTTATAAAGCCAATGTAGCTGGGAAGTATCTGGAAATGAATCTGGGGTACTCTCACCCTATTAAGATGGAAATTCCAGAGGGCTTGACAGTGAAGGTGGAAAAAACAAGTATAATGGTATCAGGAGCGGACCGTGCTCAAGTTGGACAATTTAGTGCTCAAATTAGAAGCTGGAGAGAACCAGAACCCTATTTAGGTAAAGGGATCCGTTACAGTAATGAAGTTATTCGCCGTAAAGCCGGTAAATCAGGTGGAGAAAAATAATTTTTTTTAGAAATAAATGAAACAAAAGGAGAAGTAAAATGAAAAAATCAGTAATAATGATGAGTGTAGCTTTTATGTGCCTTACTTTGGTAAGTGGCTGTGGCAAAAATGAGAGGCGGATATGTGAGGCCAAAGGAGATGCTTGGTATTGGGATGGCTCAGATAAGACCTGTAAGGAAAAAACAGATACAGATACGGCACAAGGTACAGATCAAACACCAAGCACAAATCAAACACAAGGAACAAGTTCATCAAAAGGTGTGAAATCAGATTACTTTATTCTGGTTATTCCTTCTTCGGCTGATAACAATTCCCGTCGTGTGGTGTATGCCAGCATCCCAGATACCCCGATATTAGGGTTTATAGATGATAACGAATCTATATCTGTAGTTAGTGTGGAAGATGCAGAAGGGTGCTTAAAAGTGCACAAATCTTACCTGCCAGGCCTTAAGGTTACTGTAAAACCTGTATATCGTGGTGGTGTGGTTGCTATAGATGTATGTGGTGGATCAGACACAGATATAGAAATAAAGTGTGGATTAGATGTATATGAATTGGAAGCAGATGGGTCTGGATTAAAAAAGAGATCTAAGACTCCTCCAACAGACTGTAAAGAATTGAAGCTAGAAGAATAACTGTAAAAGAACACTTTGGGTTTATAGGGAGAATATTTTGAATACACAGCAACAGGACACAGATCAGGGTTTTTTAGAAAGAGTGGTTTCTATTAACCGTGTAACAAAAGTGGTCAAAGGGGGCCGGCGGTTTTCTTTTTCCGCCCTGGTGGTTGTAGGTGACGGAAAAGGTCAAGTGGGTATAGGTACAGGTAAGGCTAATGAAGTGCCTGAATCTATTAATAAGGCCGGACGTATTGCCAAAAAATCTTTTCAAAAAATTCCTTTAAAAGATCAAAGAACGATCCCTCATGAAATTATCGGACAGTTTGGAGCTTCCAAAGTGGTGTTAAGACCGGCGGGTCCTGGAACGGGAGTGATTGCTGGTGGCCCTGTGCGGGCGGTATTAGAATGCATAGGGGTAAAAGATATATTAACTAAGAGAATGGGAAGCAGAAACCCTCATAATGTTGTAAACGCGACTTTAGATGGCCTTAAACAGTTGGTTGAAATAAGAGGAAAAAGGTCTCTTTTTTCCGGTACTTTATCTGACAGGAGAGGAAGGCAGAAGGGTGAAGTGAATGAATCAAGCTAAAATAATATTGAGGAAAAGTTTAATAGGTTGTACAAAACAGCAAAAGGCGGCGGCTCATTGTTTGGGCTTAAGAAAACCCGGTCAAATAATCGTTTTAGGTTTAAACCCGGTCACGGAAGGTCAGATTAACAGAATCAAACATTTGATTTCAGTGGAAAGAGAGAAGTAACATTGAAAGAAGAAACATCAAATAAAGTAAACTCTGAAGGGGCAAGTGCGAGTAAGAACAATAAAAAACCTATTTCCACCTTTGAAGGAGGCTTAGGCCATTTGTCCTCTTTTCCGTATTCTCGTCATAAAATGAAGCGTCTTGGTCGGGGCAAGTCCAGTGGTCATGGTGGCACTTCCACTAAAGGTCATAAGGGTCAGAGATCGCGTTCTGGTTTTGGTCTTTTAAGAGGTTTTGAAGGAGGGCAAATGCCTTTGGTGCGTCGTCTTCCTAAGTTTGGTTTTACTAACAACCGCTTTAAAGTAAAATACGATATCGTGAATTTATCGGACTTGAATCGTTTTGACTCGGAAGTGGATCCTACTCTTTTGTATCAATCTGGTTTGGTCGGGAAACAGGCATTAGTAAAAATTTTAGCTAAAGATAGTTTAAATAAACCTTTAAAAATAAAAGCGCACTATTTTAGCCAGAAGGCTATTGAACTTATTAAAAAAGCAGGAGGAACAGCAGATAAAATAAATATTGCAAGTGCTATGCCTGCTGCTGATACTCAAGAAACAAAGACCTCTCCAAAACTTTCTAAAAAGGAAGAATTACAGGCAGATAAAGCAGAGAGTACAAAAGAAGATATCCCTTCTAGCACGGAAAACAATACCAGTGATGTAAATGGGAACACAAAGAAATGATGCAAAACCTTTCTTTTCCAAAAGAACTCAGAAATAGAATTTTTTTTACAATAGCTGTACTGGTCATTTACCGAATGGGAGTGCAGGTTCCCACACCTGGGGTGGATCGGGAAGCTCTAATGGCTTTTTTCGCCTCTCAAGGGGCCGGTGTTTTAAATATGTTAAACACTTTTACTGGTGGAGCTTTAGAGAGGTTTAGTATTTTTGCTTTGGGTATTTTACCTTATATTACCGCTTCTATTATTTTTCAGCTTTTACAAACGGGTGTACCTTATTTGGAACAACTAAAGAAAGAAGGGGAGGCGGGCCGACGAAAAATTAATCAATACACTCGTTATTCCACTGTGTTGTTTTCCATTATACAAGGTTACGGTATTTCCAAGATGCTGTTAAATCTCACTCCTGGGGATGGTCGTTCCTTAGTCATCTCTCCTGTTATTGGATTTCTTCCTTTTGAGGTTTTTACCATTATCACCTTAACGACCGGGGCTTGTCTGATTATGTGGTTGGGTGAGCAAATTAGTGAAAAAGGGATTGGTAATGGAGCTTCTCTTATTATTTTTGCCGGAATTGCTGCCGGTATTCCTTCCGGTACAATGAATTTATTTAGAATGGTAGGACGCGGGGAGGTAAGTAACGGTCTTTTTTTAGTTTTGGTTTTATTTATGATAGTGGTTGTGGGGATTATTATCTTCATAGAAGTGGGCCAGAGGAGGATCCCTATTCAGTACTCTCAGAGAGCTATGGGTAAACAGCCTGCCACTCAAAGCTCTCATTTGCCTTTAAAACTCAATTTTGCTGGTGTCATTCCTCCTATTTTTGCTTTCAGTATATTATCCTTTCCCGCTACTTTGGCTCAATATGTAGATCGCCCTTGGGCACATAGCCTCAGAGACACTCTCACTCCGGAAGGCTCTCTCTTTAATATTTTACTTGTGGGCTTGATTGTCTTTTTCTGCTTTTTTTATACGGAAGCGGTTTTTAATCCCAATGAAATGTCAGATAATTTAAAGAAACACGGAGGTTTTATTCCGGGGATTCGTGCCGGTAAGAGTACAGCGGATTATGTAAAAAGGATTTTAGATCGTTTAACTGTAGCCGGTTCTATTTATTTGAGTATAGTTTGTATTATTCCCACTTTGTTGATTGATCAGATTAATACGCCTTTTATATTTGGTGGGACCAGCCTTCTTATCCTGGTTGGTGTGGCTTTGGATACCACACAACAAATTCAATCTCATCTACTTACGGCTCGTTATGAAGGTTTGATGAAGGGTGTACGGGTTAAAAGCCGTCGGGTGCAGTATTAAACCCAAAGGGTTTTATTTTTCTGATTCAGTATTAATGAATGGCTGTAAAGTATGATGATTGTGCTTAAACTTTCATATTTTTTGAGATTAAAAGTTAACCTTTCATGAGAGAATAGAGGTATAAAAGGTTCAGACATGCGTTTTGCTACAAAGCGACCTCTAGTCGCTACTGTGGCAAGCTTGTCCTCGCGAAAGCGGGTAGCCGAACTCACTTTTGCTCTATTATTCCCTCAGCGAGGAAATCATTATCTTCTTCGTGTGGAAAAACTACAAAGCCTTGTCTTCGCAGAGGTGAGGGTTAAGTTGGAGGAACATAGTAAGCAATTATGAATTTATTGTTATTTGGAGCACCAGGAACAGGAAAAGGCACTCAATCTTCTTATTTGATCTCTTATTATAAGCTTATTCACATAAGTACCGGGGATTTGTTTAGAAAAGCTCTTCGGGAAAATACAGAATTGGGTTTGCAGGCTCGATCTTATATGGATAGAGGGGATCTGGTGCCTGACTCTATTGTGATAGCTTTAATAGAAGAGGTGTTATCTCCCATATCTGGTCGTATCAAAAGTTTTGGTGATAGTAGAAGTACTGATAAATCTGTTGATATAAAATCTCATAAAGGATTTATTTTAGATGGCTTCCCTAGAACTTTAGCTCAAGCGGAATCTTTAGATTCTTTATTAGATAAATTGAAATTAATTTTAGATGCTGTTTTATACTTAAAGGTGCTGAAATCTGTTTTAGTTGAACGGATTGTGGGACGGAGAGTGGCGGAAAAAAGCGGATATGTTTATCATGTAAAGTTTAAACCTCCACGCCAAGAAGGTATATGTGATAAAAGTGGGGAACCTTTGATACATAGGAATGATGATAAAGAAGAAATTGTAAAACAAAGATTAAAAGCTTATTGGAAGCAGACCACTCCTCTTATTGAATATTATCGTAAAAAAGATATTTTATTTGAGTTGGATGGTTGTGGTTCTCCTGAAGAGGTGTTTTCCCGTATTAAGACAGTTATCTCTACATTTGATTGTTGACAGTTTGTGGGGAAAAGATCCTTTGAATAAGAGAAGAGCGTGTCTAGGTGTGCTCTTCGTGGTGGTGGTTGGTGCAGTTCAGGACTTACATTCCATGTATCGTGATGACGGTAGCAGCCCGGCGGGGCTACCAAGGGCAACAAGTTTCGTGGTTCGTCTTGTGAAGACCTTGTAACCCTTTAGGTGGATCAAACCAGATTGTTATAAGCAAGAGGGAAGAGAGTGTGTTGTCTCATTTTATAAGTCAGGTAGTCTCCAAAGGTTTTTAGCTTGTTCTCCCAACCATTTTTGATGATTTAAAATAGATATTTCATTCCATTGATTATATTCTGCACATTTTTTTGTTATTTTAAAATTACTTATTTTAAATAACATTTTCTTTTTTTCGTATTCTTTTCTGCTTATATCTTTATTTTTTTCTGAAGATATAAGTGTGAAGTTTCCTATTCGATCAATCCACTCTTCTACTTGGTCACTATATTCAAATTCTTTTATCCAGTTTTCTCCTGGGTTAGCAGGTAAGATATGTTCTAAAGTGACTGAATCAAAATCAATACCTCCGTTCCCTCCACGGCTGAGATATTTTTCGATTCTGTAAAGTAGGTAACGGGCTTTCTTATTTGTTTGTTGTGTTTTGAATATTTTTGTATTAAATGAATGAAGAAAATCTTCGTCCTGCGGGTATATTTTTTTAAGAAGCTTCAATATCTTATTTGAAGACGGATTTGAAGATTTTGTAATTGTACGGGCTATTTCACAATAAATTCTTTCCTGTTGATTAGAACTTTTCCCGCATATAATGTTGTATCTGATAGAAATGACTTCTATATAGTAAAGGAGCTTTATAAAATCGTCAGTTTTAAATTTGTGAAAAGCAGCTATTAAGACGCTATGAGGGACGGAGATATGAAATAAATTGAGCGTGTGAAGACTTAATTTTAATTGTTCTGTGTTATATGAACCATCTTGATAATTTTTCCAGAAATCATCATTGTGATCCAGGAGTGCAGAGTAGATTTGAGAATTTTTTTGCAGACCTTCAAGATATTCTTGAGCTTTTTGTGGATTATCTAATTGTGATTTTATTTTTTTAAACAGTTCACTAGCTCTGGAAAAATTATTTTTACTGTTCCAATCCACTCTGATAAAATCTGAAAACTTATGTTTGCCTAACTGATGAATAATATTGCTCCATTTGTCTTCCAGAGTTTTTATTGCTGAGTCATGAAGTTGTCTGTTATTGTCAATAAGTGAAAAAATATAATTTTTAACCAAATCAGGCGTGGATAGCTGTACCCCTCTGGCATTAAGAGTTTCAAATACGGCATAGGCATTGGCGTCCTTATCTACAGTAATGGTTGTAAAAATAAGACGATCAGCTATGTCTTCAATTAATTGAGCTATTTTTTTTCCACTATTTTGGCTTTGAAGATGGATTTTAAGCTCTTTTTTAAAATATTTTAAGGCTTGTCCCATCAATTTTTCCGATCTTTTTATTTTCCTCACAGGAGGCTCTGTTACAGAACATAGATAGGTTTTAAAAAAGGTTTCATTATTTCTATTCAAAGTGAGCTTATTTTTGGATAAAAGTGAAACTGGATCGGTGAAACCAATAAAACTGTGGCGAAGTGTTTCCATTCTTTTTTTATTGTCATTAGGATGTATGTTGCTGTTGACTAATTCATTTAGTTCATAAAGAGCAGATAAAATAATAATACTGATGGTGGTGAGTCTTTGTTGACCATCAATAATAGTAAAATTTTTGTTATCAATAGATTGTAAAACAAGGTAGCCCATATAATGAGGGTTATTTGTATCTGTAGAATGTTCATCAGCTTTGTGAATATCTTGCCATAGATCGTACCATTGTTCTTCTTGCCATGAATAGTCCCTCTGGAATCGAGGTACAGTATATTTCAGGCCATTTCCCATAACTTGCCGAAAGGATTGGTTTTTAGTATCAAATTGTATCATTGAAAATATTGTACTGTATTTGTTTAAAAAAGTCCGCTCTTATTATGATATTTTTTATTGTGTCATTGTGGGAAATAATATGGAAAAAGTGATTCTTACTATGTGAGGGGCATAGTGGGGAGTCGTTATTGAATTTGATTGTTGACAGTTTGTTATGAGTGGTTCTATCATTTCAATTTCAAGCTACAATTTAAGAAATATATACCGATCGTGTTTGAAAACTTCAGGTTTAAAAACTTGGCTAAAAAGGGTAAAAGGCCAGGAAGTTACGAAAAAATAATATAATACCCACTGGGTATAACTAAGGAGGTTTTGATGTTAGGAGTGGGAGATAAGTTTCCTTCTTTTAAGGTAAAAGCGACTGTTTCATCTGAAAAAGATTTGAATAAAGCTTTTATAGATGTGGATAATTCTACTTATAAGGGTAAGTGGTTAATTTTTTTCTTTTACCCAAAGGATTTTACTTTTGTTTGTCCTACGGAATTAAAGGGATTTGCCAACTTAAATAAAGAATTTCAGGATCGTAATGCCCAGGTTTTATCTGGTTCCACAGATTCGGAGTTTGTGCATCACGCGTGGAGACGGTATGAAAAGGATTTACAGGAACTTCCTTTTCCTATGTTAGCGGATATAAAGAGAGAGTTGACGGCTTCCCTAGGTATTTTGGATATGAAAGAGGGAGTGGCTCAAAGAGCCACCTACATAGTGGATCCTCAAGGTGTCATTCGATTTGTTTATGTTACTGATTTAAGTGTAGGGCGTAACCCGCAAGAGGTGTTAAGAATTTTGGATGCTCTTCAAACGGGTGCGCTCTGTCCTTGTGATTGGAAACAAGGAGAACAAACTCTTTGAGTGTATTTGGATGTGCTTCAAACAAATAAGCTTTGTCCTTGTGATGGGAAACTATGAAAAAAGAAAAAACATATAAAAATGAAGAGGTTTTAACTCTTTTGGGGCGGATTTATCAATCTGAAATAGCTGGTGTGAATCGCTATCTCCATTATTCTTTTATGATAACAGGTTATCATCGCATTCCTATTCAAAATTGGTTTCGTGAACACGCCCAGGAAGCGATTACACATGCCACTCTTATAGGTGAAAAAATGACTTCTCTGGGTGGACATCCTCCTATTTTATCCTCTCAAGTAAAAGAGGGGCCTAATCATAGTATTAAACAGCTTTTAGAGGAAAGCCTCCATTTTGAAGAAGAAGCTATTAATTTATATAAAGAGTTAGCAGCTCTCAGTGAGAAATACGAAGACATAGCTTTAGAGGAGTTGGCCCGGTCTTTGGTTAAAGAAGAAGTGGAGCATGCTGACGAAGTTCGTAAAATGCTGATAAAACCGGAATAAAAGAAAAGGTCATAAGC
Organism: Bdellovibrionales bacterium; assembly: GCA_028819305.1. Lineage (GTDB taxonomy): Bacteria > Bdellovibrionota > Bdellovibrionia > Bdellovibrionales > UBA1609 > JANQSP01. Next base: position 14,344 of record JAPPLY010000009.1, on the reverse strand, counting down.
TTATGATAAGTGTTATACCGATCGTTTCCCGCTCCCGTGGGGACAAACTTGCGGGGACAGGCTTCGTGAGGGTAAGGTTTGAAAATTCCAGAGTTAAAGGCTTGGCTGCCCCTGAAAGCCGCTGAAGTGGCTTTTCGTTTGGAAGTTACGGAAAAATAATGCCCGATGAGTATAATTGGTTTATAATTTGTTCCCTTAAGGTTTCTATTTCTGTTGTATTGTTGCAGATGATAGAAGTTTTCACTTGCTGAAAAAGATCTTTTAAAATAGGCGATGGTTCTAGATCATTTGATAACTCTTCTTCCCATCTATTTAACATTGTAATGACTTGTCTTTTAAAATCTCCTATATCCACTTCGTACAGGTTTTGAATTTTGTTAATAATATTATGTTTTATTTGTTCTGACATTAAGGCTCCTTTGTTTAATTTATGTGCCCTCAGTTTGAGTTTTACCCTTTTTCATATAAAAATCATAACTGCCTTTAAGTATAAAATTAATACCACATTTTTTCTGCAAAAGTAAAAAACCCTAAAGAAGCTTTCGGTCTTTTATCTTTCAAAAAAGAGTTATTGGTTATCTTGATGCATTTCTAGTTTAGAAGTTTCACTTCTTTTTTAACTTCTTGTTTTTCACTGGATTATCCTGCTGATGCATTTCTAGTTTAGAGGTATCACAATGAAAGTGTCGAGATTCCAATTGAGGCATCTCTTTGCTTGCTTTTTTTGAAATTTGTGTAAAACGTTCCACTTTCCCTTGTAAGCCTTGTTTTCCCGCAAGAGCTGTTACCACATCATTATAGTGACCACTAGCCGTGTTTAAGGTATGACCTAACTTTTCAAATCGTTGGAATACAGAGCAAACTGAGTTGTAAATATCCCCTGCCTTTTCACTAATTTTACTTGCTTCTTTATAGCTTTTATCCATTATCCAAAGATTAGCCACTGTGCGAAGAATGGGGATCAGTGTGGTATGAGATAACAATATAATATGTTTGTCATATCCATATCCAAATAAAGATTTATCATGTTTTAAAGCTTCAATATAGGCGGGTTCAATGGGCATAAACATCAGTACAAAGCTGGGACTGTTAATACCATTGAGATTGGCATACTCCTTAGAAGCTAAGTCATCAATATGTTTTTTTACAGATCTAATATAATCGTTCATAGCCAGTTGTCGTTCTGATTCCGTTTCTGCAGAGACGGCTTTTTCATAAGAAATAAGGGAAACTTTACTATCAATAACAATATGTTTATTATCTGGTAGTTTAATAAGATAGTCTGTTTTTTTCTGTTTCCCATCGTTATCTTTAAATGAAGATTGTTTTTCATAGTGCTCACCCTGAACAAGACCACTCATTTGCAATGTGCGCTCTAACTGAGCTTCGCCCCAAGCTCCTCGTTTTTGAGAATCCCCTTTAAGAGCGGAAGTCAGGCGAGTGGCTTCATCTCGCATTTTAAGCCCCATCTCCATAACTTTTTTAATCTCTCCTTCAAGACTGGTGTTTCCTTTTACTGTTTCCGTATGAACCTCATTAACACGTTTCCTAAAACCTTGAATTTCCTCTTGCAGGGGTTTAAGAAGAGACCCTACATTTTCTTTGTTCTGTTCGTTTAAAACTTTTTGGCGGTCCTTAAAAATGTCCTCAGACAGAACTTTAAATTCATTTTTGAGTTCCCTTTTTTGTTTTTCAAATTGTATTTTTAGTTCTTCCAGCTTTTCTCGTTCCGCTTT
>JAPPLY010000009.1:0-12508 GCA_028819305.1 Bdellovibrionales bacterium | reverse complement strand
GTTGCTCCCGCTTACTTCCTTCTAAGTCCATAATTGTTTTCTGAGCTTGATCTAGCTGATTACGCAATTGTTGATGAGCTTTTTTCCATTCATTAATTTGATCTAATTTTTCTATTTTTTGTTTTTCAAATTGTATTTTTAGTTCTTCCAGCTTTTCTCGTTCCGCTTTTAACTGAGCCTGTTGCTCCCGCTTACTTCCTTCTAAGTCCATAATTGTTTTCTGAGCTTGATCTAGAAAATTTTGAGAGTCTCTCCCCCCTTTTTTTCTCCCAATAAAAAAATAGAGTACAGCGCCTATTCCAAAAATCAGCCCAAATAAAATAATATTTTCCATAGTAATAATGTTACTTGTCTCCGTTCTATTAAATCAAACATTGTAGTTACACTGAACGGGTATAAGCTTATACCTATTATATTATGAGAGCAATACATTCTTTAGGAGAAAATAAAGTACAAAAGTGAGTTAGGCCCTTGACACAGTAGCCGACTAGATTCCCGCTTCCGCGGGACTGAAGGCCCTTAGAGGGCCTTCAGTTTTGTGGCAAAACGCATGTTTGAACTTTTGTACTTTATTTTCTCCTAAAGGAAATCCTTATCTTATTCATGTAAAAACGGGAAATCACTGTGCTCCGCAGAGCTGGTCTTTATGGAAGCGGGGAGCGAGGATCCAACCGGACTAGGATCTCTTTACCTGTGTTTGTCTATATATGTTTTCCCTATTTGGTATATTTTTTCATTAATAATTTGTCTCTCTTTAAGAAGATGAATGTGTTCATAAGCTATTTTATGATTCCCCTGGTTTATTCTTTCGTTGATATAAATCATTAGGGTGTTTTTAAATATATATTTTGTCCTTAAAGTATTTAAGAAAAAAGTATCTAAAAAGTGATTATCAAGCTGAATTAAGCCATGCTTTCTTAAAAAAAAATAGTGATTTAATCTAGCCAGATAATTTTTACTTGTATCTTTAAAATCAGCATATTTTTTTAGAGCTTCTTTCATATAGGCGCACAAAAACTGAAAACCATCTACTTGTGGACATCTTTTTTTCCATATATCAGGAGGTGTGTTTTTATACTGTTTAAATATAACCTGTTTTTTTGTTTGTTTATCATTATTACCGATTAAAAATTCAGGTATAAGTGTAAAAGGATCAGGATGATAACCTGTAAAACGGGTTTTATCTGCAAGGTAGGATAACCTTGGCCTGGTTAGAGAATGAATATCTTTATTTTCCTTAGAAGCAAAAGAGACGAGCCTTTGATATTGATAACTGTTTAAAATTTGTGCTAGATAAATATCTTCTTTGTTTTTTATTCCAAGAGCCTTGAAAAAGGGATGTAAAAAGGAATGATGTATTCTCTTGTCTGAAAAATCATGAGGGAGGGGGTTTTTACTAGCTATAATAAGAATATCCATCTTTCCAATATTATAAAGCTCTGCATAGGGAAACACCATCTTCAAAGTATGTAAAATCATTGTAATTGTTTTTTCATCAATACTATAACTTTGTATCCACTGACCTAAGATTCCTTTTTCAGAAAGGGAACGAGCAGCTAATTGGTAAAACTCTAAAGAAAATAAGTTCTCAATACCAGCTACCCAAAGGTTACTGGGTTCCGAAGCAATAATGTCGAATTTTTTGCGTGTCTTAGTAAAATATTTAAACGCATCTGTTTCTATAAAATTAATTTTCCGGTTATAAGAAACATTAAAATTAAGATAGGCTGGAGCAGAACGAACAGCTTCTATCACTTTTGGTGAAATCTCCAATACATCCACTTCTTTTACTTCATCCAGTTGTCCTAAAATACCCGCCGATACTCCTGTTCCCAACCCCACTACAAGAGTGGAAAGACCTTTTTTATCTGAAGGGGCGAACAACCAAGGCAAAGTAGGTATTAAAAATAGAGTAGAAAAATCCCCACGAGTATTACTGTCAGATTTACCGTTTGTAATAATACTGTAAGAAATACCATTTTTAAATAAAGGGGGGAGTAAGGGATTAACAAATGGCGCCAGGGCCTTTTTTGTTAAGGAATACTGGTTCATTTTTACCGTTGTGTTAGGTCCATCATTGAAATAGGTTGTTTTCTTGTTAGGATTATCTTTTGGAAAGAAGAACCATTTTTTGTAGATGGGGATATGGGGTTTGGATTTATCAACAACATAATGTGGATAATTTTCTACTCGGCCAGATCCATCCCATCCTAGAGGTAAAAAGAGGAAAACGATAGTAAATATAGATACCATAATCATATATTTTGTTTTCCTTTCAAAAAAAGCGATTAGGAAAGCTAATACACTGAGTATATAAATATTGAGTTTAAACAAGTGATCTATGTTTAGTATGTATAAAGCTAAGTAGCTTATTCCGATAGCTCCTGTGGTGGTTCCCACTGTGTTGAAAAAATAAAGAGCCCCACAGATGCGACCATAATTTTTAGCATCTTTTTTCATCAGTGTATAAGTCAGAGGGAGCAGTTGCCCCATACAAAAAACAGCGGGAAATAAAAAGAGGGATATAAATAAAAACAGAACAATCTGAAAAACAATATAGTCATCAGACATAAAACCTAAACTGGATCGTATATGTTCAAGCCATATTGGCCAGTAAGGAAGGATCCAAAACAACAATCCTAAAAGGAAAATGGTGTTTATGAGTTGTTGAATAAGGTGGTTTATAGAATTTTTTTTGTTATTAACAGAAAGACTCCCTAGGGCCAGACCTCCTATAAAAATGGCTAAAATTAAAGGGAAATTATACACTCTCGCTCCCTGTGTACTTAAATGTAAAATTCGTATAAAAAAGACTTCAAAAGAAATAACAATAGCTCCCGTTAAAAAAGTAAAAAATAAATAAAAGCGATTAGATAAAACAGATGGAATAGCAGGAACATTATCTCGTTTGTGTACATTTCCCTTTAAAGGATTTTTAATAAAAATCAATGAGGCAAAAAGATTGACAATCCCTACCAGTATTAAAGATTCATTCAGCCCAAAGGCCGGTAACAGATAAAAACCAGAAATTAATGTTCCAAAGCAAGCTCCCAAAGTGTTCCACCCATAAATTTTAGCATGCAAGGTGTTCACTTCCTTGGAATGGTTAGGAAGAGCAGCGGTTAGAATAGGGATAGAAGCTCCCATTAAAAAAGTGGGAAAAATAAGGGCTAAGACAGATACTAAAATATCTATTATAAAATAAGGAGGGGAGTTAAAGCTAAGAGTTTTAAGAAGCTGGAAGTAGATACAAAAACAGATAATATACAGAGCTGTAATCAACTCTACATACCCATATAATTTAAGAAGCCATCTTCGGGACCATTTTTTTCTTTCTGTAATAAGGCCAAATACATAATACCCTGCTGCCAAACCAGCTAGGAAGATAGCCACCACTAAGGTAAGAGAGCGGGCTTCACTACCTACTAAGATAGCCAGATATCTTTGCCAAAGTACTTGCGCACAAAGAGCCGAAAAACCAGTAAGAATGGTAGCCACATAGGCCCATTTTCGATACGATAACATGTCTATACGATTCGGTATATTAAGGTAGTTAATCAATTAAATATTTTTCCAGGATTCAAGATACCTTTTGGGTCAAAGATTTTTTTAATGGCTTTCATATATATCAATTCCTCTTTAGAGCAAGAGTAATGTAGATAAGGCTTTTTAAGAAGTCCCACTCCGTGTTCGGCGGAAATAGAACCTTTATATTTTTTTATGACAGAAAATAAAATGTCATTTACTTTTTCGCATTTTTTTAAAAAAAATTCTTTTTCCATTTTTTCCGGTTTTAAGATGTTAATATGTAAATTTCCATCTCCTACATGACCAAACCAAACCACTTCAAAATGGGGATATTCCCTATTTAAAATTTGATTCATTTCAGAAAGAAAGTCAGGTAGAAGGGAAATTCTTACGGAAACATCATTTTTATAAGGAAAGTGAGGGGATAGGGCTTCACTGATATTTTCCCTAAAAGACCAAAGTTCCATAGCTTGACGAGAACTTTCGCTAATGACCCCATCTAAAACATATCCTTTTTCCAAGGCGGACTCAAAAAGAGATAGGGCTTCTTCTTGAGTGCTTTGATCTGTTTCTGTTAATACATAGTAAGAACTTTTTTCTTTTAAAGGAAAAGAGACAGTAGAGTTTTTTTGCACATGTTCTACAGCTAAGGATGTGAACATTTCAAATGCCCTTAAAGGTAATTTGGATTTGAATAAATGATATAGATTCATAAGGGCACTGAGATCAGGAACAGAGAAAAGAAAAACACAAGGAAGTTCCGGTTTTTTTGTAAGTTGTAAAGTTATTTCTGTTATAAGGCCCAATGTGCCCTCTGACCCGATAAACAAGTTCATTAAGTCATAACCGGCTGTATTTTTTATAAGCCCTCGGCCTAGAGATAAGGTGTTGCCTGTACCCGTGACCACTTCTAATCCTAAGACCCACTTTCTTAAAGAACCGTAGCGGATCACATGCACCCCACCGGCATTGGTGGATACATTACCTCCGATTTGGCTGGACCCTTCAGAAGCAAAGGACAAAGGAAAGTAAAGGGATTTTTCTTCAGCCCAGCCTTGAATATTTTTAGTAATAACCCCTGGTTGAACGGTGAGGCTTTGTTCTATTTCATTAAATTCTAAAATTTGATTCATGCGCTCAAAAGCAACTACAACTTCTTTGTCTTGAGCCGCTGCGGCGCCACTAAGCCCTGTACGTCCCCCAGAGGGCACTAAAGAAAGATTACACTCTGTAGCCCATTTGATAATATCTTCCACATTTTGACGAGATTCAGGGAACAGCACCATAGAAGGAGAGGGCTTGTAAAGCTCTAACCAATCGTTGCCATAGGTTTTAAGAGCATTAGGTTCTATGCTCATTTGATCTGTTTTAAGAATTTGTTTAAGTTGTTCTATTTTATATGACATTATTTGAATATAGCGCGTGTTCGCGGTAAAGTGAACTTAAAAACGGCCCCTTTATTATCAGGACGATTGGAAGCATTTACATGCCCACCCTGGGCCTCAATAATTTTTTTCACGATAGTTAAGCCAAGGCCGCTTCCTTTGATGGCTATTTCCGCTTTTTCCCTGTCTTGATAAAAAGGTTCAAATATTTTATTTACACTCTTTAGATTAATACCAGGCCCCTGATCTTTTATTTCCACATTCAGCTCTCCTGTTTTTGTTTGTGTGCATAATATTTCTACCAGGCTATTTTTAAAAGAATATTTAATGGCATTTATTATTAGATTGAATAAAACTTGTCTTATGTATAGAGGGTCCATATACACTTCTCTTTCCTTATCCAATAAGTGAATTTTTAAATTTCGTTTGTGCAGATGAACTGTTTGTTCCATACTATCCTGGATGGATTTAATCCATTTGTTCCATTTATGCCAGCTTAAATTTAAAATAGCTTTGTTATCCACTTTTTTTAGATCCAAAGTATCTGAAATAAACTGGATCATCCATGCTACTTCTTCATCCAGTATTTTTATTAGGTTTTGTTGTTCTGGAGAAGTTTGTTTTTTGAGAAGCTCCACATTGAGCTTCATAGTGGAGAGAGGAGTTTTTAATTCGTGGCTAACAAAACTGAGCATATCTAAATCAATAAAGGTCTTTTGTGTTACTTCGGTTTTGAATGTTTTACTCATATATGTCACCTTCTAAAGGGTTTTGTATTTCTTGTAGTGTTGGTAGTTGTTTAACAGGAGAGAGGTCAAAAAAATTAGCAGCATTGCCTTTTACTTGGGCCAGATAGTGCCAACCCTGAGGTGTTTCTGATGCAACGGAGGAAAACAGGATATCCAAAAAGTAAAGCTTGGGCTTTAAATCCTCACTGGCTAAAATTTCCAGCCCTATGTTATAACTTTTTAGGCGAGGAATTATCTTATTGGAAAACCCTTGTTTCATAAGTTTAAAAGACATAACTCCTCTTGTTTTGATTTGGAAGCTGTCTTTTTTTTCTCCCAGAGAGGCATCAGAAATAAGAGCATCTCCTTTTTTCATCTCCCCTTCAGATCTTATTTGACTCCATTGAAAAGCTGGCAGACTAATAGTGCCGATCGCTCCTGGAAATGTATAAGATAAAGCCTGACTTTGTATATTATACCCGGTGATACTCCAATTTCCGCTAGGTTGTATTTGAAAACGAGGATCCAAAAGCATATTTATATTAAAATTTACTTTTCCTTTTGTTTTGGACAAAATAGGCAGGAAGGGACTTAAAAAAGACGGGTTAAAATTTTGAGCTTTTATATTTATAAACCAGCCCTCTATATCTTTGTCCATTTGTTGTTTTCCTACTGTTACATTTAATAAAGAGTCTGGCCATTTTAAAATAAGGATCCCTCCTGGTTTTAATTGTAATAAAGACTTATAAGAAGGACGAAAACGAAGTTCAGTTGCTTTGAAGGGAGTCAGGGTAGTTGGTGTGAGAATTTCCGGGTTTTTAAATACAATAGAAGGGCCTAGAGGGTGGATATAAAAACGGTCATATTGAAATTGAATAGGGGACTTTGTGTTTTTTCTTAGCTGACCGATTAAATAAGAAATAGCTTCTTCATAAGGGAAACGAATAAGAAAAAATGCGCAAGACAATAAAATAAATACCAGCCATTTGCGCTTATGTTTTTTTAAAAAATGGTATAACACGGGTAAATACTTCTTAGGGTTCATTATTTGTCCTTTTTTGTGGTTGTATTGTTATCTGGTGGAGAAGAGGGTGGCTGGTCAGCAGAGGGAGGAGGAGGTGGTGGTGGAGCAGATATGTTTAAGGAGTTTGGTTGTTTCTTTGGCATAGGCAAAGCAGGTAGTAAATCCCTTTTTTTAATCTCCTCTGGTCGCTTTTCAAAGTGAGAGTCTTCTTTGATATGTGCTTTTTTTATTTTCATAAGAGGAAGAGGGTTGGCCTTTTTTTTATCTGTTTTTTTTTGATTTGGGAACTTCTTAAGAGGAAGAGCGGGAGAGGGCAGATGGGATGGTGAGGGTGTTTTCAAATTATCAAATATTTTGTCATTTGTTGAAACAGGAGAAGAGGTGTCTCTTATACGAGTAGGGGGGGGGGCTTTTTTTGGTTTAACCTTGGGTTTTTGAGATTTCTTATCCATTTTGGGTTTCTGATCGAGAGAAGTGTCTGTCGTTGGGCTAAAAAAACTTAAGGCATAAGAAACATTAAAATAATCATTTTTATTTGGATTCTCCTTTATACGTAAATGAGTTAGTTTTATATTATTTGATAATTGCTCCAACTTATATCCGTATTCTACAATTTCCTGTAAGTTTAAGTTTTGCATTTCCACTGCGACCATCTCGACTTTAGTTGAGAGGGGAAGGGATTGTTGAATCGCTTTTGTTTTTTTGATCTGTTGAATTTGATTTTTGGGAATTTGAAGTACGGGTATTCTTTGCTCAATAAATTTTACGGGATCTTGGCCAGGAAAATAGGAGCTGGAAATGCGGTTGTTTTTATTAGGGGAGAGGTTCATCAATTCTCTTGTTAGTAGGTATTTTATATTGGCTTCTCGCATATTGTTCCATGAGGAGTAAAGATAGGATGTAGGATAGTAAAGAAGAACAACCAGTAACATTAACAAACAGAAGCCTTGAAGTAGTTTTCTATGTAAAGAACTAAGGTGATCGTATTTTTCTTTTATAAAATAAAATCCGGAACTGTTAATAATAGAGCTATACACATTGTTGCTTATATTGATGAACTCTTCTTTAAGATTATTAAAATCCATTGTCTTAACCTTGTTTTTGAATAAATGAATACTTAAATGACACTATATTGGGTTCCTTATTATTGTTTAGATTGTTGGTTGAACTATCTTCTAATTTTTTTAAACTTCCTGTTTTAGCTAATTCCGTTAAATTTTTCTCCAGAAGATTCAAATACGAAGCGACAATTTCTCCTTTTATTTCTATTTTGTCATCTATGATATTTAATTCTTGAATTTCCAATTTCCATGATTGTTTTTTATTGATAGCCACACTGAGCCTTTTCATTGTATCCAAAGCGGATGGCATAAGAGATATTTGTTTTGCTAACTCGGCTTGTTTTGTTATTTTCTTTCGACTGAGAAGGAATTTTTGTACTCTTTGAATATCCAATTCTTTAGGGTTGATTTTAGCAATCTGGATAGATTTTGTCTTAAATAGACGATGAGTTTTGTCTGATAGTTTTTCAGATTGATGATTGTGTAAGACGGAATAGCATAAAAGTATAATAAAAGCACTTATACCTAATACCAAAGGGTGTTTCCACCGATGCGCAAAAAAAGAAAAGGGGTTAATTTTAACAGCAAACTCTTCCTTTAAGAAATTGATAGCGGGATCTTTGGTTTTTTTTAACCCTTCCATGGCAGCCCCTAAAGCTGTTACAAGATTGTTTTGTTGTTCGTTGTTGTTTCTCAAATTCCATTGTGGAAAATGAGGGGGATGCTCAACCCGAGAAACGGGAACATTTAATTGAGTGGATAATAAGGTCTGAAGGTTTCTTACTTGGGATCCTCCTCCAAAAAGAAATACTTTCTTACATCTATAATTTTTTTCCCCTTCTAATTGCAGTAGTAACAGCCGTAGTTTATCAATTAAATTATCAAAAGCTTGTTGAAGGATTTTTGAAAATGCAATTTGGCTTCCTGTGTATCCTTTGGTTTGCGTTAGGACAAAAGCTTTTTCACAAAACTGTTGCATTGCTTTTTGAAAAGGAACTTCGTATTTAATAGCTATTTTTCTGATACAAGCAGCGGCCCCCCAACCAAAGCTATATACATTTCTTAAGCGTCCTTGAATGAAAACCAGAGCCATCGTGTGTGTATGGCCTATTTTTAAATATAGATCATAGTTCTCTCTTTTGTTTTGAGTATCTTCCGTTATTTCAAATAAATTAGCCACAGCGGAAGCTTCGCAAGTGAGGATATAAGGGGTGATCCCTATAGAATTAATATCCTTTATCAAATCCGAGATATTATCTTTGAAAGCGGAAAATACCAGAACTTGCTGTTTTCCTTCTATAAAGTGTGTTGTTTTAATGTCAGATATAAGATTTTTGTTGTCAAACAAGGATAGTTTTTCTTCTAGTTGATAAGGAAGACTTTTCCGTATTTTGTATCTTTCTTTAAAAGGGAAACTAAGTGTTTCCGTACTCACTATGTTTTGTGAAAGGCAAAAAATGTATTTTGTTTCAGGACTGCGGTACAAGTTAGCCAATGATTTTAAATGGCTTACTATTAAAAGTTTTTTTTGCTCTTCCCTTTTATCCTCTTTAATTGGGAGAATGTGAGTTTGAAGAACAGTAAATGTTTTATTGGTTTTTTTTATTGCAACAGCTTTTACAGCACAAGAACCTATATCCACACCCACGTAAATCAAGATCCCCTCCTTAAGAAGCTTATCTTATTCTTTTAAAAACTTTCTTTCCAGTAGATTATAGTAGGTTCCTGTTTTTGATTCAAAGGGGGATTCTGGTCTGTTCTTCTCGGAGTAGGGTCGGGGGCCGTTCTTACTGTTTTTGTGGTAATTTTATTTATTATCTTTATTTTTTCTCTTTGTTTCTCTGTTGCCATAAGCTTATTAAAGCGGTTACTAAAAGAGGTGGTATCAAAGTAGATGGCTGTAAGGGTTCTTTGACTATTACCGGCAAAGCCAGTGCTTTGCATGCGAAAATTATACGGAGCATCAAAAATAAGGTACGATATATGTTGGTCTTTCTGATTTCTTTGTGGATTATCTGGAGGAATTAAGTGTTGATTTAGCTCACTAAAACCTTTTTCATTTAGAAAGTCAAAAAAGGTCTTTTTTGTAAATATGACAGGATTTATAGGATGGGATATTAGTTCGTTTATTTCTTGAGCTAGTTCTAAAGGGGCACCTAGGAGAGCTTGTATCAAATGTGTATTAGAAGAAGTATTTACACTTAATCCTTTTTCACCATAAATAGTAATAAAAGGTTTGAGGGTAGTGTATAATATGTCTGATATACCGGCGACTTGACGAAGCTCCTCTATACTTACAAAAGAGCGGTTGCGAGGGAGGCCTGTCTGATCGTATAAATGGCTTTCGGGGGTATTGCGTTCACTTTGTCGGGTATCGGGATCGGCCCAATCTTTTATATTATTGAGAATATTATTAATGTCTTGTTCACTTAAAGCGTCGTCCAGTTTTTTATTATTTATACGTAAAAGAGCAATCAAATTGGATAACACATTATGAGTCCAGACTCTTAAAGAAGGTATAGGTGAGGCCAGATCGTTGATGTCAATTTTACTGGACTCTGGTTCAATAAGTGTAGTGAATTGGGCTTGCATGAAAGAACCGTCACTGATCTTAGAAACTTCTTCTGCTGTTATGGAATCCAGTTCTTTTGGTATAGAAGGGGGCCATTGAAAGGGAAGTCGCCATATAAGATTAATATACGGACGAAATTGGTTTATTGTTTTATTATCATAACTGTTTATTATTTTAGTATAGGATTTTATTCTCAATATGTTGACTTCCATTCCCGATTTGGCGGCATAGTAGGCTCTGAGAGAGTTCAGTTCAGCTATGGCTGAACGATATTCCACCTGTGTTTCAAAAACTGTTTCTTGTATTACTAAAATCACAAATATTATAGTGGATAAGACCATTATAAGCGCCATTCCTTTTTTTGAACTCTTTTTAAGATGGAATACTTTTTTTAAGCTCATGTTAATAACCTCCCTGTACGGGGAGAATAAAAGAATAGTGTAGAGGTATCTTTAACTCACTTTTAATGCTTTGTTTTTTTCTGTTTTTAAACTCTACTTTAATTTGAATGGCTGCCGGTAAAATATTTCGTTCGTTAGGTCCTGTTTTCCAGGTGTTTAACCATTCATTAGTGGATATACTATAGTAAAGCAACTCAAAGGTTTGGACATTTTCTAGCAACACAACTTCATTATCTCCTTCTTCGGGGTTTGTGTTTTGAGTGGTGATGGGGGTGGATTTTCTCCACAAACAATTGCTTTGTATTTTGTGGGTTTCTCTGTTTTTACAGGTTTTCAGGTAGTAAGTTATAATACTTTGATCACTTGATCTTCCTTCTTCTCGAGCGTGTGCTGTTGAAAAAGAGGAGATATCCAGTTGGTTTTGTGTTCCTTCAAAACCTCCAACAAAAAGCACTGTACGAGATAAGTAAGGTGAAATAAGTTGTTCTTCAAATTCTGTCAGCTCGGTTTGCAGTTGTATTTTTTGTCTTTGTGATAGATTATTTTTTTTTGCTAATTTATTAATATCCGCTTCGGCATTAGAGTCTGTTTGATTCTGTTTTATAAATGATATATATATAGTGGCGTTTACATCCGTCGCATAAAAAGCATTACGAATATCCGTTCTGATAACTTGATATATATTTCTACTCCATTTTACATCTTGTATATTACGTGTGATTTTTTTTTGGTAGTTAATAGTGGTATTTGTCATACGCATAAGGGACGCAGCAATGAAGGTGAATAAAACAAGAGCTATCAATACTTCCAATAAGGTGGTGCCTTTGTTGTACCGAACCGGTATGGAAATGGCTCTCCTCAGAGATTCTCTTCCCTTGGAAGAAAAAAAGAAATGATCAGAAAACGCAAGCTGGATTGATATATTTTTGTAGTCAGTTTTGTCTTTTTTTATTATATTCATTGTGCTTTTTCCACTTGTTTTTACATATTTACGGACGACCAGAGGGTATAGAAAGGGGAATTTGTTTATTGTGATCTACGATGTATGTTGTTAATGAGTAGGCGCTCTCTAAAGGTCCTTTTTTATAGTGAATAGTTAGCTTTGCTTCTATTATAGCTTGAGATAAAAATTGTATAGTCACTTGAGAGACTTGAATTGCCATATCATCGCTTTGCCCTAGAAGATTCATAAGGCTTTGAGGGTCAGGTAGAGTGAGAGGTTGCGTTTTCACACTCCAGGAAAAATGTTTTTCTCCTTCAAAATTCCCTTTATCTTCTCTAGGTATAGAGTCAAAATTTTTTTTTCGCCAATCAAATTCTAATTCCGATATTTTCTTTTCCATTAGTTCTACGATTTTATGATAGTTACTAATTTTTTGGATTCTTTTTGTATTTCCAAACCATATTCTGGAAATAATAATAGTGGCCCCGGCCAAAATGACCAGAGCTATTAAAATCTCAATTAAAGTAAATCCTTTTTTTTTATTTATAGAAAGGTGCACTTTTAGCCACTCCTGGTTTATTCTTTTTCTGAGATGACTTCTATATGAGAGAGGCCAAAAATATTCCGATAAAAAACCTTAGAAGCCTTCTTTTTTCTTATTACTAGCATAACAAAAAAAGGATAGAAATACTTATGAATTCTTTAATATCATTCCTGCTTACAGGTTCATTTGTAGCGTATCTTTCCAAAACTGCAGAGTTGTAGTATTTAAAAGGTGAGGCACTGGATCGTCCCTGAAAAACGGACAGTGAGTGAGTAAGCATCATTTTTTATACTCTTTAGGGCTTTGATTGTCAAGAGCAGAA
>JAPPLY010000057.1 GCA_028819305.1 Bdellovibrionales bacterium | reverse complement strand
CTTTCTGTTAGACAAGTAAAGAAAAGAAAAAGAAAGATAGTGGTTCTAAATATAACGGGAAACATAAGTTATATATCGAAAAGAGAGAGGTTAAACTTTAACTTTAAGAACCGTTTTTTTAGTTTTCTGATTGCTTTTTCAGATAAACCTGTTGTGGGTCACTTGTGAACTGTTTTTTCAACATATTTAACACAAGCTGCTGCCGCTCTTCTTGTCATCTTCTTTTTAAACCCTCTTAAGTTATCTTGAACCATACCAAAGACACTTTTTATTTGCATCTTAAAGAATGTAAGTTTAAATTTAACTATAGAAAAGAAAACTTATATAAATTGATAAACTTCTAAAAGTATCTTGAATATTTTTATTACAGATAAACCTTTACCTTAAAAAAGGAGTAAAGGGGCAAAGGGGCAAATATCATTCAAAAAGCAATATGGATTTTAAAAGGTTTTGTCTTAGGTACATCTAGCCTTATTCCGGGCCTTTCTGCAGGTACTTTAGCTCTCATAATGGGTATTTATGAAAAAATTATTTTTTCCGTTACCAACGTAATGCCCTTTTTAAAAAACAGAAAAAAAAAAGACCCTTTTATTTTTCTTCTATGTTTAACTATTGGTTTTTTATTAGCTATTGGATTTTTAGCTAGTGGTCTATCCTGGTTATTGTCCACATTCCCCTTAGAGCTTTATTCTATATTCACAGGTCTTATAATAGCTTCTCTTCCTCGCCTCTTAAAAATGACAAACAAAACAAAACCAACTTTTTTTACAATAGGTTTAGTATCTCTTATTGTTTTAATTGCTTTAAAAAATATCTCTCCTTTTTCAAATCTACAAGCCTCTTTTATTCTGTTTTTTATATCTGGATTTCTGGGTTTTTTTGCCAGTGCCCTTCCTGGGCTTTCTGGATCTACTATTCTGGTGATTATGGGTACCTACCAACTCATTTTAAAAGCTTTAACAGAAGGAGAAGGAAGTTACTTGATAGTGTTCCTCATAGGGGGAATAATCGGTTTAAGTTGTGCTTTTTATCTCGTTCGCCTGTTTTTAAAAAAGAAAAAAAACTTGTTTTTTTGTATCATCCTCGGCCTAATAATAGGAAGTCTCCCGGAAATGATCCCATGGCAACAAGAACACTTTTTAAGTATAAATACTTTAATGGTCCGTATAATTACTTTTGTTCTTTCAGGAATTATTTTGTTTATTCTGGTGGAAAATTCTTTTTTTTGGAAAAAAATAAAAAAACATACTAAATTTGTGATATATTAATCTATATAGTTTTTAATTCCCCCCCCCGCTCTTCAGCGAAGGAGGAAATAAGATTATCACCTGGAACCATACAAAAAAAGAAAATAAACTAATCTTGTTTGAATTCTAACTTCGCGAAAACGAGGCTAGGAATCAAAAACCAGACGGATATAAAAATGAAAAAAATTACTATTTTAGTGAAAATAAGTATTGTATTTTATGCTTTCTGTTTTTCTGAACTGACATTATCTAAATTAAACTCCCATAGTAAGGTGCTTTTAAATGAGATACCTACTCCCTACGGGAACGAAGCTATACCGAACCGAACTATCCTATCAAAAAACATAAAATCAGAGGTAAATATTATGAACCAAAAACAAGCCCCTTCAAAAGAAAACCCTATAAATAAAAAACCGGCACTGAATATGGAAATAGCTACTTTTGCTGGCGGCTGTTTTTGGTGTGTGGAAGCTGTTTTTGAAAAAGTAAAAGGAGTTAAGAAAGTTATATCTGGATTTGCAGGAGGGCAAAAAAAACACCCCTCATATAAAGAGGTCTCTAGTGGACAAACCAATCATGTGGAAGCTATTCAAATCAGCTTTTATCCAACAAAAGTGAGTTATAAAACACTACTCGATATTTATTGGAAAAATATTAACCCCACAGACTCGGGAGGACAGTTTGTAGATAGAGGTGCTCAATACCGACCTATGATCTTTTATCATAATGAAACACAGAAAAAAGAAGCTGAAAAATCCAAAAAGGATTTATTAAAAAAGGGTATTTTTAAAAAACCCATCACCACAGAGATTGTTCCTTACTCCACTTTTTTCCCGGCAGAAGAATACCATCAGGATTATTATAAAAAAAATCCGGTAAGATATTGGTTTTATAGATCTCGTTCGGGAAGAGATTCTTTTTTAAAACAAATCTGGAGAAAACCTCAAAAAAAAACCAAAGAACCAAGTGAGAAATTAGAAAAAAAACAAAAAAACAGCATAGAACAAAGTCCCAAAAAAAAAGAAGTGCATCATAAAAACGGGAAAAATTCTTCTGCTACGGAAATGAAACCGATCGGGTTTGAAAGTTACAAAAAAATAATACCCACTGGGTATAAAAAACCTTCGGATGAAGAACTAA
Source organism: Bdellovibrionales bacterium (assembly GCA_028819305.1). Classification (GTDB taxonomy): domain Bacteria; phylum Bdellovibrionota; class Bdellovibrionia; order Bdellovibrionales; family UBA1609; genus JANQSP01. The sequence continues at coordinate 118,953 of JAPPLY010000057.1, read as the reverse complement.
AAAAACGATTATCGCCTTTAGAATATAAAGTGACCCAAAAGAACGGAACAGAACCTCCCTTTAAAAACAAATATTGGAACAACAAAGAACCGGGCATCTATGTAGATATTGTATCAGGAGAACCTCTTTTTAGCTCAAAAGATAAATACGACTCCAAAACCGGTTGGCCTTCTTTTACCCGTCCTCTAGTGAAAGAAAATATAAGCACCCATGAAGACAATACCTTATTTATGAAAAGAACAGAGGTCAGATCTAAACAGGCTCATTCCCATCTGGGCCATGTATTCAATGATGGACCTCCTCCAACGAAGTTGAGATATTGTATTAACTCAGCGGCTCTTCGGTTTATACCGGTAAAAGAGCTAGATTCCGCCGGTTACTCACAATTTCAAAAACTGTTTCAATAAGCTATTTTTTCTAAGCCGCTTTTAATTCATGCTCTTGAAATTTTTGTTGCAGTTTTACCTTGAGACGCTTAATCGCTTGAGCATGTAATTGAGATATACGACTTTCCGTGACCCCTAAAATGGTGCCAATTTTCTTCAGATTAAACCCCTCATAATAATAAAGGGAAAGCACTATGCGCTGTCTCTCTGGTAATTCCGCAATCAGCTGCCTTATTACATTCTTAACGGATTTTCTATTTAAGTAGGAAAAAGGATCACTATCTCCTTGTAGGACATTTATAAAAGATTTTCGATCCATATTACTAAAAGTGGAAGATTCATCAATAGACAACATATTCACCGGACGCACCTGATTTACTAAATTGTAAAATTCATTTATCATCAACCCTAAATGTTCCGATAACTCCCCATCTGTAGGAGGACGACCTAATTTCGCTTCCAAGTGAGAAGTCGCGCGATCGAGCATTTTCGCTTTATCTCTAATGGAACGGGGGACCCAATCTTGTGCTCTCAGTTCATCTAAAATAGAACCTCTGATACGAAATTCAGCATAAGTTTTAAACTTATTATCCCTTGTCGGGTCGTATTTCTCTATGGCATCCATTAAACCAATCACTCCACTGGATACTAAATCCTCTACATCTATATTTGCCGGCAATCGGATAGAAATTCTTTTTGCTATAAATCGAATTAACACCGTATATTCCTCAATTAATTTTTTTCTTTCTTCCTCTGTTAATTGAGAAGCTTTTTTATATTCAAAATCTGCTCTTTTCCTTTTTGCCACAACATTTCTCCTTTGTTTAAGTTAAAGTTTGTTTAGTTGAACACCTTCGATACTTCCGCTCACAAGAAATAAATTAAGTTGAGTCATTATCTCTTGTTCCAAAATCCGCCGCTTTTGAAGATCATCAAAAACAGCTACATCCTGACTGGAAAGAATAAAAATAAGATGGTCTTTTATTTTATGAATAGATTTTTGGATTTCCGCGGATACTTGCCCATCTGTTACCTGAAGAGACACTTTCAACTTTGTTAATCGAGCTTCTTTTTCTGACTTCAGTAGAACAAAAAAAGGTTTCAACTCAACTATTTCCCATACCGGTAATGGAGGTTGCATACTTTGTACTTCACGATCAGCACTTATATTTCTAGTAGGTCTGCTATCTGATAGAAACCAGATACCAGAGCTTATACACAGCACACACACAAACACCGTTATAAAAAAGAAAGAGAATTTTTCCTTCTCTCGGCCACGATAAGGTTTTTCCTCTGGAATAAAACAAAGCTGAGCATCCTGATTTGACAAAAGTTCCCCCTTCATAATGAAACAAAGCAACATAGGGGCTTTCAGACTTCTGCTCTAAAAAACCCAGTCAAACATCTTAAAAAAGAGCATTAATACCCTGGATTCATGGAAAAAAGAGACAAAAAACGAACAAATAAGAGTCAATTTATTGACTTTCTTATATATGACTTTTTACTATCCATATTCATCCTGAGGTTAAAAGTTCTTAGGACTAAAATGGCTTCCGTTTAAGAATGTGATACTGATCGTGTTTGACTCCTACTTCCACGAGGGCAGGCTTTGTGGTTTCTGAAGCTTCTTTCCCAACAGTGACCAGAGAGGGCGGAGGACGTAAATTCTTACCTGTTCGATATGACTAAAAATCTTTTCCGTTTGTGATCCAGGTAGGAAAACTTAAATTTTTAAACTGAAACCATATAGGTGAGAATATCCTTTTTTTCAAAAGAGAGGGTGTGTTGAAAAAAGAATTTTATAAACTCAGTATTGTTTTTACTATGATTATTTTCGCTTTCGCTTTAGCCTTTTTTCTAGGAAAGGAAGTCACTTTATCCGGTCAACAAAAATCCAAAAAAAAATCTCCTCGTTCTTTTCATCCCTCCCCTGTACCACCTGATCATAAAATCTCCTCCGAAGATTTTACTGATAAACAAAGAGAAAAAGTGAATGAATATAAAAAAACACTGTTCCAGGAAGAACCAGAAGAACCATCTGAAAAAGAAATCCACTCCCATAACCAGGAAAAAAGGGAACCACCGGAAATAAAAAAAGAGCTTCAAAAACCAAAAGAAGTATATGTTTTATTTATTGCTAGTTATAAAGATAAAGAGACCGCCACTGAACAGTCCACACAATTAAAATTACGTTTTCCTAAGTGGAAGATTTTTTTTAAAAAAGCAAAAGAAGTTTATAAAGTATATATTGGTCCTTTTAAATCAAAGGACTCAGCGGAAAATTTTTTAATAGAACTACAAAAAAAACCGGAATTTTCCTCTATTAAATTAGAAACAATATAAAAAACCTAAACAAAATTAGGATGGAAGACACAGAGTGACGGAATCCCTTAATATAGCATTAAAAACTTTTAATCCAAATCAAGTAACCGCAGTACAAACACTCGATGGCCCCTTACTGGTTTCTGCCGGGGCCGGTTCTGGAAAAACCCGAGTGCTAACCTACCGTATTGCCCACCTCATAAAGAAAAAAAAGGCAGCTCAGGATCAGATATTAGCTGTCACTTTTACAAATAAAGCCGCTAATGAGATGCGAGAAAGGGTAAATAAGTTAATTCAAGACTGGAATATACCTTTGCAAGGAAGAATGTGGATCAGCACTTTCCATTCTATCTGTGCCCGTATCTTAAAAGACAACAAAAAGCTCATTAACCATACATCTACATTCACTATTTACGATAATAAAGATCAGCTATCCCTAGTTAAAAAAGTGATGAAAGACTTAAATATAAATGAAAAAGTATATAACCCTAAAACTTTTTCTTCTCAAATTGCCCTTTGTAAGCGTCAAGCGTTAGGACCAGAAGATATAGATCGTTCTAATTTCCCCGCTTATGGAAATCGCTTCCAAGATCTCTACTTCAACTATGAAGAAGAGTTAAAAATGGCCGGAGCTTTTGATTTCGAAGGACTTTTATTTGAAACTTATAAATTTTTTTTAAAATCTCAAGAGCACTTGGAAAAGTATCGTAAACAATTTTTATATATTTCCGTTGATGAGTACCAAGACACAAACCATATTCAATACCTAATTATAAAAACTCTAGCAGAAAAACATAGAAACATTTGTGTTGTAGGAGATGAAGACCAATCTATTTATTCCTGGCGGGGAGCCGATATTTCCAATATTTTAAATTTTGACCGAGATTTTCCAGAATGTAAAATCATAAAATTGGAACAAAATTATCGCTCCACCGGAAACATTATCTCCGCTTCTTCGGCTCTTATAAACTATAATAAAAATAGAAAAGACAAAAAGCTCTTTACAGACAATTTACAAGGAAGCCTTATCCAAGTCTATGAATTAGAAGATGAAATAAAAGAAGCTCATCTGATAACCAATATTATTGAAACACAGTGCCGAGAACAAGATTTCTCTTATGAAGACTTTGCTATTTTTTATAGAACTAACGCCCAATCCAGAGTGTTAGAAGATGCTTTACGAAGTAGAAATATACCTTATAAAATTATCGGCAATTTAAAATTTTATGATCGTTTGGAAATAAAAGATATACTATCTTATTTAAAATGTATCGCTAATCCAAAAGATGAAGTATCTTTAAAACGTATTTTAAACAGTCCTAAAAGGGGAATCGGAACTCTTACAATAAGAAATATTACTGAACAAAGTGAGCTTTTAAAAAAAAGCTTCTATGAAACTATGAAATATTTATCTGAGACCAATCAAATAAAAGGTACAGCGAGAGTGGGCATTATGGAGTTTATACAAACTATGGAGTATTTAAAAAGGGCACAACATATTATGCCTCTCGTGGATCTATACAAAGAAATTATGGAAAAAACAAATTACAATACCATTTTAAAAGAAGGCAATTCTATCGAATCTCTGAGTCGTCTGGAAAACCTACAAGAGTTTGGAAATGTGATTAACCAATTTGAAATGGAAAACGAAAAAAGTTCTCTCACCACCTTTCTGGAAGAAACAGCTTTATTAACACCATCGGATCCTTCATCAAAAGATCTCAGCGGTATTACATTAATGACTCTTCATGTCTCCAAGGGTCTGGAGTTTAATACTGTTTTTATAACAGGAATGGAAGAAGGGTTATTCCCTCTTTCTGGTACTCCAGGGGATAATCACCTGGAAGAAGAAAGACGATTAGCTTATGTAGGAATGACAAGAGCGAAAAAAAACCTTTATCTTTCTTATGCCATTCAAAGAAATAAATTTGGAAAAAAACAATATAACCTAGCAAGTCGGTTCTTAAAAGAAATACCCAGTGAGTTTATTCGTGCAAATTCTTTGACTAAAAAATACAGTTTCATTTCCAAAAAACATAGGAACCATTATGACCCCAATAGGTTATCTTCGACCTACACAAAAAATCCATCTGTTTTTAAAAGCAGAAATTCCTTTTCCTCTCCTTATGGGAAAATGTATAAAGTAGGACGCGTCGTCCATCACCCTCACTTTGGAGCCGGTAAAATCCAAAAGATAGAAGGGAGTGGCGATGATCTAAGAGTTAGTGTTATATTTAAAAACAATAAAGTAAAAAAATTTATAGCTAAATATGCACATCTTTCAGTATAAATTATGGCCTTTTATTTTCCTTCAGTAAAAATCCCAGATAATGTTGCCAAACAAGATTGGTTTAATTGGAAATGGCAACTTCGTCATTCTTTAAAAACAAAAGAAGATTATGAAAAATACTTTACTCTTAGTACGGAGGAAAAAAAAGGGTTTTATACAAAAAAGAACTCCTTTGCCATTCAAACTACCCCCTACTATGCACAAGTAGCTAAGGCCAAAACTTCCCTCAGAAAAATTATTACACCTGACCTACGCGAAGGTCATATTGGGAAACAAGCTTTAAAAGACCCTTTAGGTGAAGAAAACCATAGTCCTCTAAAGCATGTGATTCACCGTTACCCGGACAGGGTGGTTTTTTTAGTGACGGATCTATGCCCGATTTACTGCCGGTATTGCACCAGGAAAAGATTTACAGCTACAAATAAACATATCATACAAACACAAGAATATAAAAAAGCTTTAGAATATATAAAACAAAATGTAGGTATTAGAGAAGTCATCCTCTCCGGTGGTGACCCTCTCACTTTAGGTGATTTTTTACTGGAAAAAATTTTAAAAGATCTACGCACTATTCCCCATGTTGAAATTATAAGGATAGGCTCACGCATGCCTGCTGTATGTCCTATGCGGTTTTCTGATTCTTTAACAAACATGATAAAAAAATATCAGCCGGTTTTTATTATGAGCCACTTTAATCACCCGGACGAAATCACTCTGGAAGCTGCGAAAGCTTTAACCACTTTAGCTGACCAAGGTATCCCTGTCTATAACCAAATGGTTCTTATCAATTTTGTCAACAATCATCCGGCTATAGTACAGGCTCTTTCCCGTAGATTACTCTTTTTAAGAGCCCGGCCTTATTATATGTTCCAATGTGACCCCTCCTTGGGAACGGACCATTTACGCACTTCTATTAAAAACTCGCAGTGGATTCAAAAAAGCTTATGGGGGGTTTTATCTGGTTTAGCGGTTCCACGATTAGCCGTCGATTTACCCGGGGGAGGGGGGAAAGTGGAACTGGTCCCTGATAGTCGAGTGGCAATAAATAAACAATCACAAACTTTTAAAGGGTGGGATGGAATGACAGCCACTTATATTGATCCAGCGGAAAGCGATATTCAAATTCCTAGCGAGATAAAATCTTATCTAAAGGAGTGGCAGCTCCTGGTTCGACAAACTTATGGTGACAATTCCTAATGAGTCAGTCTTGAAAAAGTTTTCTTACTCAAAATTTTGCGGGAGAGAGGGAAAATGAGTGAAGCCATTGTGCGCATGCGACAGTAAGCTTCACCTCATAATAAAATTAGGTTTTGCCTCTTAGTTTGAAACAGGGGACTGAAGGCTCTTAGAGGGCTCTCAGTCTATCGGTTCTGACAAACGCATATCTTAATTTTTCTCCTTTATTTGCAATAATTTTGAACGAAATAGGCTCTTTTTTTGTTAAAATTCTTCCTTTAATAAATAAGGCACCAAAAAATTAATTAAAGTGGCTACTCCTTTAACCGATAACAAATAAAATGACAAAAAAAGTTCCATTTCTTATTTTATTTACTTTGGGTCTTTTATCTGGTGTTTTACTTTATTGGCTCATTAACATTTCCCTTATTTCCCGAGCGGAACAGGCCGATAACACCTTTCGGATTATTGCTTCACCACAGAGTAAAGGCTGCCAACAGCTAACAAATATCACAGATAAAACAAATATAGATATCCGTTGTCGTATTGAAAGAAAAAAAAGCCACAATGGAGTAAGATATAAAGTAAGGTCAACCATACGTGTAAAAACAGATGAGACAGGTAAGGCCCTTATCTCCTTAGAAAATACATTAAGACAGCATAATCGTAAAAAGAAGATTGACCCAAATTACATCACGGAAGCGGATTACTGTAGTACAAATTGCATTAAACCTGTTACCGTTGAAATACAAGACATTAAAACTTTAGAGCAAGTCTCTCAAACTCTCAAAAACAAAATTGCTGATATATTGGAAGTGGAAGATATTAATATTGAAGAAGCTTTGGATGAATCTTATGAATTAGAAGAGAGGAAAAAGCATCTGGAAGATAAAATAGCCAACTGCAAAATAAGTAAAGAGTCCACCATCACTTATATAAGAAAAATAAAACCGGAAGAAAAAGTAGAATGTAGAAGAGATCAACTGGCAAATATAGAAGACGCCAAAGCTAGAACCACCTTTTTTAATGAAACGGTAAAGCCGGATTTATGGTATTTAGCTACACAAGAACGACCTTTAGATAAATCTTTTTTTCTATCTCCGCAAATGCAGGAATTAAAAAGACCTGATTTCTTTAGTTATGAATATTGGTCTGTACGATCGGCTATAGACACAATTGAAAAATATAATGACTTAAGAAGTTTTATTAAGCAGTTGGAAGGGGATAACAAACTAGCTGCTCTAAATTCTATTAGCACTCAACTTCCCATATATTTTTATACTAGAAATGACATGCCCTCTGGACGTCAGGATCGTATATTTTTAGAATCCGCCTGGAATAAAAATTTTACAGAAAGACCTTTTCCCACTTATTATTCTCTCTCTCAACCAACACAGACCAAACAAGACAGTAGAAACAATAGTATGTCTGCTGCCCAATTTAGAGCCATTGTGAACTCACCTGCCTTCCGCAATTTATATAAATGATATATATATAACCGAACCAATCAGGAATTCCCGTGAAAACGCTGTCATTCCCGTGAAAACGGGAATCTATATCTGCTAAATTGAAAGACACTTTTGTGGCTTCCCGTTCTGTGAAGCTTGTCTCCGCGAAGCAGGGAGCGGGAATCTAGCTGCTCTGTGCTCAAGGGCCGAACTCATATTTGTATCCTGTTCTCTCTTGAAGGAAGCTATACTGAAATAAGTATATAAATCAAAATACATATCGTATAAATTCCGGGTTCCACTCAAAAACAGCTAGTATAGGGCGAGTATATTTTTGTCTTTCTCTACAATAATCACTACAAAAACAAGCTTGAGATTTATCTTTTCCACATTCGTTTCTATTGGTTTTTACCTCTACATGGCCATGGAGAGAATATAAGGTTGTAACAATAATAGATCCTTCTGGAATTTTATTAGTATCCCTTGCAAATTCTTTATATTTTTCCGGATTTATTTTTAAAAAAAAAGGAATTAAGGTCATCTTCCTTTGATACAAAGAGGTATTTATAGCTAATAAAAGTTGATTATACATCCCCCAACTTTTGCAGTTGGACCGTATAGACCTAGTAGGAATGCTATTATAAACTGAGGAGCCTTGTCCATCTAAATTAAGCATACATAAGGCAGACTCGAATCGAAGGCTATATAAGCAGATATCAACATTGTTATTTTGTACATCAATATCAAAGTTTTTTATACATTGACTATATGTCATATTTTCAAATATTTCACTATACATTCTTTTACAGTGAGGACTTAAAAATTTATTAATGACAGCCATTATGGCCCCTGTCACATGCCTTGCACAGGCCGTATATGAGTAATAAACAGGTTTTTTACCTTTACATTTTCGAATAGGGAGAGGGTGATATTTTTCTAAATCACTTTCTAATCTACAACCTCGTGTACAACCATCATTTACCTGGCATTTACAATCTGCGTTTTCAAAGATTGTATCCAAAAAATAGGACATCAAGGGATTTAGATGTTCAGGGGGATAAGATATAGATGTTCCCCATCCTTGAGCTATAGAGAAAAAAATAAAATAGATCAAAAAACCAATAACAGATCTTTGAATAAAGGAAAGCATTCCATAAATTTATCATTTACGCTTTTTTTAATTAAAGCTTATCATATGAATTAAAACTAAAGTCCAGTTTATAAAATGAAATTATAGTGTTTATTTATAGAATAATCTCCTATTAAAGCTGCCGAAAATATTCGGAATTAAAAATCTTTAAAAAAACCGCTTTTTTCCGGATAAAAAAGGTGCTAAGACCTCTTCTCCCCAAAGAGAAAAAAAGAGATAACTGAAAAGCCCGTCTCGCGGAAGTGGAAATTAAACCGGACGGGTATATTTCTAATTAAAAAAAGAAAAAGAGGAAATTATATATACAAAGCATAGGGAAATTGACCCACATTTAAAAGCAAGAACTATGTAAAATAAAATAGGTTGGTTTTTTTTTCTGATCCATGTCGTATGCGATCTCCTCGCCCTTATGGAAGCAATCCCTTTTCGAGCATTAGTTATAATAGACATAAACCATCCAAAGAAAGAAACACTCAAAATAGATAGCACTATATCTTTCATGTAAGGTTCTTCTATATTTACATACTGCTGTTTTGATAAGCCCCACACAATGAGTAACAAAACAATCGGTATATATATAACCCAAACCCACTTTGTATATTCTTCCTCTATTTCTGTTAAAACAGATTTGTTTATTTGTTCTAAGCATTTTTTTTCATACCGCTCCGGTATAGAATTTGCGCCTGGAGGAGATACCTGGTCTATATGGCTGCCTTTTTTAAGGATTTCTAAATAATGATGTTTTTTTCTAATTTTAAACTTATGCCATCTATATAATATAAGGATAGACCCAAAAAGTAGTCCCGAAAGCAGTAATAGAAAGAATAGATGAATAGATGAGGTAACATCAATGTTTATATATTTCTGAATAAAAAAACAAACTAAGGAATACCCTCCTATTAGCCCAAAAAATCTTAATGTACCGGTTTTTGTATCTACTCCTTTAGCTAAGTTCTCTATATATACTCTTCTTTCTGCTTCCTTTTCTATAGGGTTTAATTTTCTACCTTGTAAAATAGACATAACATTACCCCTTTAGTAGGGTATCGGCATAATAAGGTGTGTACTTTAGAGGGTGCTTTTATTCATATAAAGCTCAAGATAACTTACAGAAAGTCCGAACTTCTATAGAGAGTGCGATTATACCGGTTCGATATAAAAAGCAAGCCGCCATTAATAACTTGATGCTTTCCTAAAATGATAAAAGATTAAGTCCCTTAATGATGCCCTAAAAGGTAATGGCGGCTTGACTTATAAATCCAATATGCCAGTTGTCCTCCTTTGGAAATAAAACTCCCGCACCCGTATTCCATGTTAAGCCTTCTGCTATTTGATATTTGAGTGTCAGTTCTAAATGATAAAACAAAACATCCCCATTAGAATAAGACAGATGAGTAGAAAATAGAGGGCTTAGACTTAAAGAATCCGATAGGGAAAAATGAACGGAAGGGGCGATATAAAAACCGGAATGAAAAGAATATCCAGGATATTGAGTCCCCTCTTCTTTTTTTGATTTTAATGCTTGATACTCTTCAATAAGAAAGGAAAGTCGTGAAGAAAAAGAGGGATGAAAGTAAAAAGTTTTTTTTTCGTTTGAAGTAGAAGCCCCTACATCTAAACCTACATTCAACCACTTTACGGGTGTTTGCCAGTCCGCATTTATCACTCCCCCATATACTCCAGACATTTGAGCCACTTCCAATTGCACATTTAATATATTTTCTTTTGTGTAATAAGCATAGACCCCAATATAGGAAGAAGATACTTCATTAGGCTTAGAATCTCTCCCTTTAGTTACACCTAGAGAAGAACTTTTGTATATGATTTCCGCTCCGTATTTATCTCCATTAAAACCCGCCTGAATAAAAAGGTTCACTAAAGCTTCATCAATGTAATGCACCATAGGCTGCACGTAATAAGCAGAACCAATAAAGCCCCGCCAGGAGAGAAAACCCGCACTCCCCCCTCCACTATTATAAAAAGAGCTAAAAGGTTTTACACTGTCATTATAATACATACCTAAACCAAAATGATGGGGCTTCCATCCTATTTGAAATAAACCAAAATCATGAACTACCTCCAGATAAAGATCTCGCACTGAAATCAAAGGAGGAAAAGCTGCTCCCGGGTTTCCAAAGTTCACTCCTTTTTGTAACCGAAAAGTTCTATATACCGCACTTTGATTTGTATCTTGCCTAAGCTGGGGGGTGAAAACCGCTTGAGAGGTATCTTGGGGAGTGAGAAGAAACCAAGAACGAACATGAACACCGTCAAAAGCTTTTATATCTGGTTTTAAATGTAAATTATGGAAAAACTCACCAGATCCCCATTGTTCAAAATCTCCGTTTTGTAAAGTGTTCATTTCCACTTCATAAACACCAGACCAATCTAAAATCACAGCTTGAACCGGTAAAACAAAGACGGCAAAAAAAAGAGATACAAACAGACAACGGAAAGACACAAACCGAATGAGTTTACCCAAGCAAGAAGGGATATTTATTGTTTGTTTCAAATCAACTCCTTCACTTATAAAGTATAAATTTTATTCATAGCTTAGGAATATGGGCAACTAAAGACTTTACATCACCTCTTAATCCCCAGGTGAATAGGAAAAGCTTAATAGGCATAGGAGAACATTTTTTGATTCATGTCAACAAAAATGTATATTGCCATACATTACCATATATTTATAGGAGTTTCAATGAGGAAGCAGGCCCCCGCTCGATTACAATTTAAAATGACTGCGGGAAAGTTCTTCTTCATAATAGCGAGAATACAAAACTTCCCATTCAGAGCTACTTTCCGGCACTTTTCTTTTAAGAGAAGCTATTTTTTGACACACTTTCTGTTCTATCTGCTCATGCTCCTGAACAAAAAAAGAGAGGGCTCTCCGGGTGGCACGAATAACTTTATTTTTATCTCTATACTGAATCAGGCCCTTGTTCAGCAACTCCTCTACAATCAATAAACTCCAATGGGACTGCCTATCGGAAGACAACATCTGTATTTACCTCTTTATGACCTAATCGGCAGAGAAAAAAGGAAAAGCCTCAGAGACTCTCTTTTCTCAGGAGAAAAAAGAACCAACTGAAAAACACAAAACAACCAAGAATATTAATTTATAAAATAATCCCCTTTTTTTTAGCCAACTTTTTTTTTAACAAAGGATACATTTTATATCTTTCAAATTGACCGGTATGGGTTTTACTCAGTTCATCCAGCATACGATCCACTTCCCCTTCTAGTTCCTTTTCCTTATTTAAGTCCGTGGATAGAATACGGTGAATATGTTCCGTTATTTCTCCCTCACCGGTTTTCCATTCTACTAAATCGCCTGCTCTCCACTCTTTAAAAACAAGCTTAGCCAAATATTGAGAAAAACTTTGTTTCCAACGCAACATATTCTACACTTCCCTTTAAACCTACTGATTGTCAACATATAACCGAATTGATTTTTGCACCTCTGATAAGGCTCCTATTGACGCCAGATCAAAAAAGAAATTCTACTTTTTTCGTAAACCCTTTTTGGTTTTTTTAAGAGGGTGCCTGGTTTCCAGTAATCGAGATAAATGGGACATTTGCAGATGTGTGTATTTCTGAGTGGCTGCAAGAGATTTGTGCCCTAATAACTCCTGTAAGGAACGCAGATCAGAACCACTATTTAAAAGATGTGTAGCAAAACTATGTCTAAGCATATGAGGGCTTAAAGGCTTACTTAGGCCCGCTTTTTGTCCCCAGTACTTAACCCTATCGTAAGCCTTTCTAGTAGAAAATCGAGGTTCAAATACAAAGCCAAATCCTTGGCGAATATTCTTTAAATGAGCTAAAGTGATCTGGGGTAAAGCGCACAATCTTTGTGTTCCCCCTTTCCCTTTGATCCGTAGAGTATTTTTTATAAAATCCACTTGTTCCCATTTTAATCCACAAGCTTCGCTGACTCTCAATCCTCCACCATATAGAAGCAAAATTAAAATAAGATCCCTTCGATCTTCCTCCCTTCTGCTGGCATTAAAGCTCTTTTGCACTGTTTGCACTAGAAATAAAGCTTCATCCATAGATAAATAATGAGGTAAGCGATGAGGCAGCGACGGCAACTTAATTTGCACTTGTAAATCCTTATTGATGAAACCTTCTGTAAATAACCATTTCAGAAAAGCTTTTATACAGGCGTATTTACGGTTTCGAGTAGCAGGGGACAAGCTGGTCCATTTTCTAATGCTTACTCTAATTTGTTTTTCCAAACGCTTATTTAAAAATAAAGAATTGATCGAATTTAAGTCACTTATTTTTGAAAACTCCTCCCCATTATACCGCAAATCAGAAAATTTATTTTTCCAGTCTGTCGAAAGATAAGACAAAAAAACCAATGTATCAAAAAGTATAAACTGTCTTAAATCTATACGATAAGCTTTTATGGTATGGAGTGAAGAAATTTTATTAAATTCTAGATATTTTAAATATTTATAAGCATATTGTCTTATTTTTATACAATATAAAAATACTTTATAGTCAAAATCTCTTATTCTTTTTGTAAAAAAATTACATCTTTTCATTGAAAAATTTTCAAGACTCTGGTATAGAAATAGTGCGCTGTCTCATAATGAGACACATTAAGCTTAACCAGGGAAGGAGAAATAAATGGTTCCATATTTAAGTAAAGGTCAGGGTAACACTTTAATGAACGATATAAAAGACTCACAGAATAATATTAAAGAGATAGTCCATTGTTCTGAAGCCATAAAAAAATTATTAAAAATGGTGAGAAAAGTAGCTCCTACAGATTCATCTGTACTGATTTCAGGTAATAGTGGAACTGGTAAGGAAATGCTGGCCAGAAAAATACACGACATAAGTTATAGAAAAAACAAAGAATTTATTGTCATTAACTGTAGTTGTTTAAATGAAAACACTATTGAAAGCGAATTATTTGGCCATGAAAAAGGAGCTTTTACAGGAGCTGATTACAAAAAAACAGGGATTTTAGAAAAAGCGAATGAAGGTACTGTTGTTCTGGATGAAATTGGGGATTTAAAACCAAGGGTTCAAACAAAACTACTGAGATTGCTACAAGAAAGTGAAATATATAGAATGGGAAGTAATATCCCTATAAAATTAAATATACGTTTTATATGCTGCACAAATAAAAACCTGGCAGAAGAGGTTATAAAAGGTTCTTTTAGAGAAGACCTTTACTATAGAATTAACACTATTGCTGTCACTGTGCCCTCTCTTTCTGAAAGACCGGAGGACATCCCTTTATTATTAAAGCACTTTTTAGGAACAAATATGCAGATTGATAACTCTGCCATGACAACTTTAATTAACTACAGATGGCCTGGCAATGTGAGAGAATTAAAAAACCTTTGTGAAAGGTTACGAGTTTTTCAAGATGAAAAAGTCATTAAAATATCTCATTTACCGGAAGAATTAATGACCAGGAAAAAACAATCCCCTATTCCGTATGACCCTGGAATGACCTTAGCAGAACTAAACAAGCTATACATATTAAACGCCCTTGAGCATTTCCCCTCTAAAAGACAAGCAGCTAAGGCCCTAGGCATTACAGTAAAGACACTCTATAATCGTTTACACGAGTACGGTGTATTTGAACAACACTCGCTTCATTATCCAGTACGAAGAAGGGATGCTACCGTCTAAAAAATAAAAGGGAGAAGGGTTCTCCCTTTTTTATTAGGTATCCTCTTTTATCGTCCACACACATAGCGATCTAAAGCGGCCTGAACGAGTGAGGACCATTTTTTAACAAAAGTGATATATCTTAAAAGGTGCTCATGTTCCCTTATTGTAAGATCAAAAAGAATTTTTTGTGTTTGCAGTTCTTGTGGCAATACTCCTTGATTCAATAACAAGCGAAATTCAAATATAAACTGCAAAGAGGGTAAGTGATCAGAAGTTTCTAAAGCTTTAAGTCCATTACCCAAAAGATGAAACAACTCTGGGCTATCTTCTATTCCTTCTTGGCTAATTTTTTCCACTAAGGACAAAAAATAAAGAGCCAGGTGTAAACGATCATAGTCTTTTCTGAGATTTCCAAATCGTTTTAAAAACCAGGCCTGGCAAAGAAAATGCAAAGAGGAACTGCGGGAATATTTATATTCCACACCGATAAAGTTCCCAGGTTCTAAAACACCACCTATAAACCTTCTACGGCTTTTAACAGCTCCTTTGGCAATAAAAGACAATAAAGCCCCGTTTTGATTTAAAACTCGTACAATCAAATCCGTTTCGCTGAAACGATTTTGTTTTAAGACAATCACTTTATCTTTATGAATAGACACTAATATTTCCTGTACTTAATATTACTTTTTAAATTAAAAGTCTTATTAGACTTATCTGATCTCTATTCCTAATAGGAATCTCTTTTTTTAAACTTAAGAACAACCAAATTCTTTAAAAAACTAAATCTAGGATTTCTAATAGTAAAAAACTTATCCACAAATAAGGCAATAATACTCATCATTATTTAATTGGTTGCATAGTGTTAATGGGATGGAACGAGTTTTGCTAAGAAGTTTATAAAACCAAAAAAAGGAGGTTATATGAATCAAATTCTGGATGTACTGAATGTGAGTACTTATACAGACAAAAACGGAAAGGAGCAAAAAAGCTTTATTCGTTGTGGAGTGGCTTTTCCCAGAAAAGACAACAAAGGCTATATATTGAAGCTAGATGTTCAAAACATGACTGGAAGCTACATTCTTTCCTCCAAAAAGGAAGGAAAGAAGTAATAAATAAGAAGGAGCCTCTCTTCAAAGAGGGGCTTTTACTTTTACCTAAGAAGTAAGAGAAAAAAGCGAATTTAGTAGGGGCTGAAGGACGCAGGGGATGGGTTTCAAAAGTCAAAAATAACTGAACCGTTCAACAAAAATTCACTCTTGCTTCCCGTTGCTAACCGCTTTTACCCTCTCCTAACCAGAGTCTCCCGTAAAGATTGGTAGTATTCTTTCGACCCGAACCCTTCTTTGACCTATTATTTAATTTGCGTGAGTTCTATGTCTTTTTTAAGGGATGCCATTGCCGTATGTTGAATCTGGCTTAAATTAATTATTCGTTTTGTTCTTTTAGAAATTCTATTTTGAATTTCTTTATCAGGGTTTGGAACAATAATTTCCCCTAAATTAGTTAGTGATATATATGGAATTGCATGGCCTGTCATCATGCGCTTTACTTGTTTAATGAACATATTTGTTTTAAGAAATGCCAGAAAAAAATATTTATCTATATTTTTTATATTTCTCAAAACTGCAAAACCATTTGAGCATATAGATCCTTCATAGCCTTTAGTAACAATTGCAACAGCTTGTTTTTCTGTTCCTGTATTTGCCCCAGATATAGCTACCAAAATATCTCCCTCAAGTATTTCATAAGATGCTCGCGAAGGAAGTTTGTCTGTATATAATGATTGATGAGTCGCTATTTTCATGCCATGACGATCTATATCTGATATAGCTACATATTTCACCACAATTGGAGACTGTTTTGAAAATTTTTCTTTATAATTTACTATTTCAACAAAATTTGAAAGGGTTTGATTTGAATCCAGCTGCTCAATCATTTTTATATCTTTTAAAGAGTAATGTTCTGCATCCCACCTATCATTAAGAAATTCATATTTTAACTGCCATGAAATTGGAGATAATTTATTTTCTCTTTTTCTATTTTTAAATGTGGTGATTACTGTATTTATATCACTGTCTATATAATCTAATATATAATATTTGGATTGATTTTTATTTATTTTTGGTATATCAGAAGTTTCTTTATAATTTATGTTCCCTTTTATATCATATCCAATGTTTTGTATCTTTGAAAAAAAGATACTTTTTCTTTGAAAATTCTTCTTTAAAAGAAGTAAAGATGTTTTAACACCTGTACCAAAGGGCACAAAAGTTTCCTGTGGCAATGATATAACTCCTAAAATACTTGCTTGTGACTTTATCCAATGTCTTACAAAAGCTAGAGAGGGGTTTTGTAATAATCCGTCAGGCAAAACTGTAGCCATGCGTCCTTCAGGCTTCAGAAGTTTTAAGCACTTTTCAATAAATAGAATCTCTGGAGCTTGTCCGTATAAAGCAGATTTTTTAATAGTCCATTTATTATCTTTTGATTTAATCCATCGTTTTCCTAGATCGTATTTATCAAGAATGGTTGGGTCTTCTACTTTTCCTCTTCTACCAAAAGGAGGGTTGGTTAAGACTATATCAAATGAGCCATGTTGATCTTCTATACTAAGTGAATTTTCACAAATTATATTAGATTCATGTCCTCCTTCTATTTCAAGAAGTAATTTAGCAGAGAGAGCAACATCAGGGTTAAACTCAATACCATGAATATTGTTCATTACATAATGAGATAATTTTTTATGTGTAATTTCCCTTTCAATATATCTGATAGCACTTAAGAGAAACCCTCCGCTTCCGCAAGCTGGATCAATCAGTCTTTCATTATATTTCGGTTGGATAGTTTGTACAGCCAGTTCCACAACTGGAATAGGAGTAAAAAACTCTCCTCTTTCTCCCCTTTGGCAGTGGTGTATGAAAGTTTGAAAAGCTTGACCAGCAATATCTCCAGGAGCGTCCTTTAAAGAAATGTGTTGCAAACGATTGACGATATAAGCCATAGTCTTTGAACTAAGAAATAAGCCCTCGCTCCAAATATCTAATGAAGATTTTTTAGACATTATTTGATATAGCCTTTTTATTCTACTTTCAAATGTTTTACATGAGATATTTGAAAAAATATTCTGATATTCTTTTTTTGTAATTTTAAATGAACTGCTTTCGCTACTTATGTTTTTTTCAAAATAAATTTTTATAAATAGAATTTTGATAATCTCACGAAAGGCTTTTTCTTTCAAAATACCTTCATTAGCATAAATATAATTATGGCAATCTTCAAAAATAGATAGAATTTTTGTTTTGTTTATTGCATTCTCTTTTAAAGCAGAGTTTTTTGATACATCTATTGATTCAAACAAAGGTATTTGTTGCATTTATTATTATATCCTTCAGCAGATTACTCAACTTCCGTATAGCGATTATCTATTTGCATATCTTTTTTTAGTATAGATTGTTTTGGAGTCAAATCTTTTAAGGCAATATTTAGGTCTTTTATCCATTCTTCGTCTAGCGATAGGGTCACTTTGCCTTTTTTATCTGTTAAAACAAAGCCCATGATATAATTTT
The DNA here is from genome assembly GCA_028819305.1 of Bdellovibrionales bacterium. GTDB lineage: Bacteria > Bdellovibrionota > Bdellovibrionia > Bdellovibrionales > UBA1609 > JANQSP01. Next base: position 100,975 of record JAPPLY010000057.1, on the reverse strand, counting down.
GTTTTAAGTGATTGCTATCTTGTTCTGATGCTGACAGATTATTTGGATTAGCAAATAAAAAATAATGTTTTGAGTATCTTAGGTAAATATCAACAGCTAATAAATTGAATTCATCGAAACGGGGTGTTGCCTGCTTTCTATGCCCTCCACCAGTTCCAGAAACAAAGTGAGTCTCTAGTACAGAAATTTTTGATCTTATATACTGTACTCTTTCATCAATAAGCCCATTTATTTCATCTTGAGATTTATTTTTTAATTTTGAAATTGCTTTAGCTTTATCTATCCGCCGACCGTTTAGAGTATATCTTTTAACCTCATCAAAACTATAGAGATTTTCAGAATATTTATTGTAAAAATATGGTAAGTTCTTATTTATCCATTTGTCCACTTGATTTTCAATCAGGAGAACCACTTTTAACCCAGGGAAGTAAAGAGGAATATCTAATTAAAAAATCGGTGAGACTTTTTTTATTATATAATTTATGCCATATCTCTGAATTTGATTTAATTCCTTTTGCTTCAACAACGTACCACCTATTTTTATACTTGAAATAAAAATCTCCCCTATGATTTTTGTATTTATCCCCTTCCCATTTTTCACGAATACGATGGACTTCAAGATTGTGCTTCTTTAATTCCTTCATTACTAGAATTTCAGTAATTGAACCTCCTACATAACCTTGGGCATTAGGACTCATTCTCAATGCTTGAAAAAATACCTCCAAGGTAGTTTTAAAAAAACTATCTATAAATCTAGTGAATTTATCAATGACATTCATGTGAAAACTTTGTTTTTAATTACTTTCTCAATAATGCAATTATTATTCTAAATTTTCAGAGAAAGGAACAGAGGATATTTATAAGATATGACACAATAAATAAAATTAGCTGCTAAGAGAGCATCTCTTATTTTTCTGACTGGTTAATCAGGTATATTATTAGTATTTTAGTTCAAATTCATTCTTCACTTGAAGATTTTTCAAAAGCTGAAAGTATGACACAATTTGTCGTTCCACAAATTTTTAACTGAAAACTTTTCAAAGAATCTTCTGGTAAAAAAAATAGAAAAAGGACTATGTTGGTTGAGTTATGTTATATAAGTAAATTTCTGGAGGAAAAATGTTGGTATCAGAAAAAGTCATAATCATTGTGAATGATGATTTAGCATTTGGTGGTAAAATGCAATATGGATTCGTAAAAGTTAAGGGTATGAATGATGATATATTTTTTAATACTCTTTCCTCTTTTCAAAATACTTCCTTTGAAGACTTGAAAATCGGTGATAGGGTTCGCATCTCTGTTAAGCAAACAGACCGAGGTCCTTTTGCAGAGAGTTTAATTTTATCTAGCCAGCGTCTTGAAAAAGAAATATCTCCTCCACTAGAAGTTAATCTGTAATAGAAATATTTTAACTCAGGTGATTTTTTCTCCTATTGATCAGGTTTTTTGATACTAGTGCTTTAGGTATTCCTATCTCTGTTAAAATTAGATATGAAAGTAAAATAGATAATTGCATAGTATATTTTAATAACTTTTTTAGCTCTGATTGATCTGTATCACTGGAACCTTGGTGAATAAGATTATTACGAAGGATTACAACATCATTGATAAACTCTCGTTCATTCCCAAAGAAATTGTTCTTAAAATTTGTTTCAAGGGATGAAATAATTTTTTTAAATCGCGTGCTTAAACTGAATTCATTTGCATACTTTAATTTTCCTTGAGTAAAAGCTTCTCTGAATTGCTTTTCAGGAGGCCAATTATAGATAGTTGCTGTAATTATTTTTTTGAATTTTTCAAACTCTTCAACCGGTAGATAATAGGAGGAATCATTTTTTTTGCGATGAAATATCTCTATTGCTTGCGTTAAATGAAGAAACTGAGATTTTACATGTAAATTCTGAGTATTTGCTACCAAAAAAATAAATCAAAAACTGGTCGTAGTGAATTAGTTTTCTCAACCCATAATTTTTTTTTAATATGGGCATAAATCCTCATTTTTTATTAATGATATAGTATATAGTTGGATATAGCTAAAGTTTTTAAGCTAATTTGACTATATAATTGAGATTATATTGGCGAAGATAATCTTGAACAGCTACTTGCACCCAGTAAGATTCAATCTGATCAAGAGCTTCTGCTATTTCAGCAGCTTTGGCAGGAGAGGGAATACGACGACCATTTTCATAATCACAAATGATTCCTCGGCTTAGACCACCAATCTTTTCTCCAAGTTCACTCTGAGTGAACTCAGAAGTTATACGATAAGTATGCAAAAGTTTGGCGAAAGTAACAGCACCATAGTCTTTTTCTAACTCTTTTGTTCCGTATCTTTTCTTAGTAGTCATGGGGAATAACCTCCTTTACTATTATTATATTGATTTGACCCTCTTTATTAAGGGTATAAATCAGCCTCCATTTTTTATTTAAATATACTGACCTCTGTCCTTTGCGATTACCTTTTAATATATGATCTTTAAATCCTCTTACTTTTTGAACAGCAGGCAATCCTTCCTTTTCAACCATATCTGTCCAGATTTGTACTTTATCACGGATGAAGTAAGGCATTTTCTTAAGAGGTTTTTTTACTAGGTCTAAATCAACTATATACACTTACTTAGTGTACGCATATCTTGAGTACAAATCAAGAGAAAAAATAAATGCAGATTTTAGAGTTGTTTTTATATGGTCTGATTCCTCTCATCATTTAGGCTTTTGCTCTCATGTTTTTGGTGAACTAAAAAGTCGTCAAACCAATGAGGGAATCTTTAATCACTTGTTAGGAATAAATGAAAATTGATTTACTAAATATTTGTATTTTCAAGTATATTTAATGTATGTGTTTCGCCCGCATGCGGGCGGTAGAAAGCTACTTCGTAAGTCGCAGACGAAGAATAACCCGTTTCGCCCGCATGCGGGCGGTAGAAAGCAAGTCCTTAACAAAAGGACTCATAGAGCTGGGTTTCGCCCGCATGCGGGCGGTAGAAAGAAAGCCTAGGGCTTAAGTCATGGCTATAATCAAGAGATATATAAAGAAAAATGGACAGAAAAAAGTTTGTTATCAAGCACAGGTTTATGTCAAAGGTTTTCGTTTAAAATGCAAGACCTTTAAAAACAAAACAGAGGCTTATGTTTGGCATGACAAACAAAAAGAACAATTTTTAAAAAATCCTTCAGAATTTTATCAGGAAAAAGAAAGTATCTTTTTTTCCGAGTGCTTTAAGCAGTATGTGGAAGAGGCTTTTCCTTTACTGAAGCCTGCTACAAAACAAGCCTATGAGGCAAGGTTCAGATATTTTACAAAGGGACCTTTAAGCACAATAAACATGGAATATCTTAACGCAAAATATATTCATACATGGATAAATTGGCTTAAAAAGCATCACACAGCTAAAAATAAAAGAAGGAAGACCTTTAGGCATGAGTTGCAACTGCTCTCAGCTATACTGAACTGGTATAGGAACTTTGTGGATGAGGATTTTAATATTCCCATTACAAAACAGCACAGGCAACTTTGCCACTACAAGCCAGTCCCTCCTCAGCGGCCTGATTACTATGCAAGGCCAGAGGAGTTAAGAGATTGGATAAAGTGGTTAAAGGAACACAGAAGCAATCCTATTTATTGGCAATTGGCTACCTTTATGGTTTTAACAGGAGCCAGAGTTGGTGAAGCTTGCGGAATGTGTTGGGACTCAATAGATTTGAAGTATAAACAAGCAAGGGTTATTCAACGAATGGGCTGGGACCACAATACAAAGAAACCGTATTTAGAGGAAACAACAAAAACATCCGCTTCTGTTAGAGTGCTGTTGCTTTCCAGTGAGTTGATATCCGTCTTAAGAGAAATGAAAGAAGAAAGCGAAAATGAAATGGCTTTGCTTTTTACGGATAAACAAGGTGAAGCTTTAAGGTATAATGCCATTCAGTCCGCTTTCAATGCTGGTTTTAAAGCTTTGGGACTGCCTTGGCGTTCTACTCATATCTTAAGACACTCTTACGCTACAGGTGCTTTAATAGCGACAAAAGATATTTCTTCTGTTCAAGCCAGTCTTGGTCACACTTCAAGCCGTATGACAGAAAAGTATGCCAAAGTGATAGCTCTTTTGAATAATGGAGTAGCAGAGAAGACAGCAAAGTTTTTTGATATTTTTAATAAACAAAAAGTATCAGAATAAGGATTTTTTTTGACAGGTTTTTGGAAAATCACCTCCAAAATCACCTCCAAAATAAAATCGAAATAAAAAACCTAAGCAATTCCAAGAATTAAGAAAGTTATTGGTAGGGGCTGAAGGACTCGAACCTTCGATCCCCCGGTTATGAGCCGGATGCTTTAACCAACTAAGCTAAGCCCCCGTTATACTTATCCCACTTTGGATTCTCGTAATAATCCTATTCCTCTGTATCCATATCCATTTCATTATCTGTATCTACAAAAGTTTTCAGCCTATCGGAACGACTAGGGTGTCTTAACTTGCGTAAAGCCTTAGCTTCAATCTGACGAATCCGTTCCCGAGTCACATTAAAGTCCTGTCCCACTTCTTCCAAAGTATGATCACTCTCCTCTCCAATTCCAAAACGCATCCTTAATACCCGCTCTTCACGAGGAGTGAGAGTGGAAAGCACCCGCCTCGTTTGCTCAATTAAATTCAAGTTCACAATAGCCGAAGAAGGATTGATAACACTTTTATCTTCTATAAAATCTCCTAAATGAGAATCTTCCTCTTCCCCTAAAGGGGTATCCAAACTGATAGGTTCCTTTGCAATACGCAAAACTTTTCTCACTTTGTTCACTGACATCTCCATTTTTTTTGCAATCTCTTTAGGAGTAGGCTCTCGACCCAACTCCTGAATAAGATATCGGGATGTTCTAATTAATTTATTAATAGTTTCAATCATATGAACCGGGATCCGAATCGTGCGCGCCTGATCCGCGATAGCTCTGGTAATAGCCTGACGAATCCACCATGTCGCATAAGTGGAAAATTTGTACCCTCTGCGGTATTCAAACTTATCCACCGCCTTCATTAAACCCATATTACCTTCTTGAATAAGATCTAAGAACTGTAACCCCCTATTAGTATATTTTTTTGCAATAGAAACAACTAAACGTAAATTTGCTTTTACTAATTTTGATTTAGCTTTATCCGCTTCCTGCTCTCCAGTCCATATCGCTGTACATGTGTTTTTAATCCAACTATAATCCATCCATGTTTCCTTATATAGTCGATTTAAACGATTTCTAGCATCCTCGGCTTTAAAATAAAACTCCCGATATTGTTTAAAACTCAATCCCGTTTCCTGCTGCACACGAAAAGCCTCCTTATCACTATCGTATATAGCAAAGTAAGTCTCTTTTAAATGATTAAAATCCTTTGAAAAAGTTTTCTCTACCGCTGATTTTACTCTTTTTTGAAGCTCTTCCATCCGCTCTAGTAGGTTATGAAACTTAATAACTATACGATTAATAATCTTACGATTGAAATTGATATTCTTAAATCTTTTCATCAGTTCATTATTTAATTCTGCTAATGCTCTTTCCGCCTTTTTGGCATCCTTCGTTTGATCTTTCATTTTCAAAAAATGTTTTTCTGCTGTTTTCTGATATTTCTTAACATGTCCGATAAGTTCAAAAATCTTATCAAGATATTCTTTTTCATTGTAACGATGTTCTTCATCTTCTAAACCTCGAAAGATGGTCTTCACTTTTAATCGCCCACGTTGCAAATGATCTCCTAGGCGAATCACCTCACAGGTTCCCATAGGACACATTAAAACCGAGCGTATAATTTCTCTCTCTCCTTTCTCAATCCTACGCGCAATATCTACCTCTCCCCCTCTATCCAACAAAGACACACCACCCATTTTTCTCAAATATAAGCGAACTGGGTCACTGTTTCTGTAACCTTTCAATTCTTCTTCACTTTCTTCCCTCTCCTCTTCTTCTTCAGCCCCTCCTATAAATAAAGATTCCCCTAGCCCCATCCCGTTTTTTACTAAAGATGGATATTTGATTTCTATAGCCTTTTTCTCTAGCATCATCATTAATTTATCCAATACCTTTGCGTCCGTTATTTCTGGTGTTAATTGCTCATTAAGCTCATCTACATGCAAAATATTTTTATTTTTTTCCGCCAAACTAATTAACTTAATTAACTCTTTTTCCATCAAATCCATTTGATGAAGAGGGACCACCGTTTGCCTTGGTTTATTTAAAGTTTCTTTTTTATCAGATGCTCTCTTATCTCTCATATTTCCTTCTCCGTGCTCTTCGCTTTTTTAGTCCATTCAGATATTCTTATTAAATATTTATCCGCGTTTTCTTTATCTACACGCATACGCGCTGTAATGCTTTTTAAGTGCAAATGTTTCTTCTCCTCTTCGACTTTATTTATACAATCTTGAATAAAAAATTTCACTTTCTCTTTAGACAGATAAGTCAAAGAGGGATATTGTTCTTTTTGTAACTCTTGTGGATGATCCAAGCTAGCGGATAAAATTTGAGTGAGGGCTGTAAAATACTCTGGATTCTGCTCACTGTATTCATCCATCACTTGAAACATTTTGACAATACCCGCATGGCTTAACCTTTTAAGCACACCGGAAGCCTTGATGATGGTATAATAATCCAGATTCTGTAAAGATAATATCAAAAGATATAATTCCGCTCGGGGAGCCGATTGGAGAGAAAGTTTTTCTTTTTTCCGATCTGGATGGGCTTTTTTTAGCTTTGGAGCAGGGTCAGAACCATATTGGTCCCGAACAGAGACAGGGTCTGGTCGAAAATAAGATCTTTGGTTTATTTTATTAGTTTTTTTCTTCAAAGCCTTTCTTAAAGCTTCCCGCGCCACTTTTTCATCGAAACCAAAGCTATCTAAAAAACGATCAGTATAGTACTTCCTTAACACTTCTTTTTTTGTTTGAACCAACAAATGAGCTATTTTTTCAATTAAAGATAAGCGATCCACTCCGGCAGGATACTTCTTTAACTCCTGTAAAAATAAATATAAAAAAAGATCCTGAGCGACCTCTGCTTTTTTCTGTAAAGCCTCTTTTCCTTGAAGACGAATAAAAGAATCGGGGTCCATACCTTCTTCTAACTTTAATATCTTAGGAATTAACCCGGAAGCAAGTAATACACTCAAACTCCTTTCCGCCGCTCGTCCACCAGCTTCATCTCCATCAAAAGATAAAATGACCTGTTCCGCATATTGAGAAAGCCAACGGGCATGATCTTCTGTCAGAGCTGTTCCTAAAGTTGCCACCACATTTTTTATATCTCTTTGATATAAACTCAGATAATCAGTATAACCTTCTACAACTAGGGCTTTTCCCGCGTTTCGAATAAAACCTGTGGCCTTTTGCCAACCATAGAAAGTGCGCCCTTTATGAAAAACAAAGGAATCTGCACTATTAATATATTTGGCCTGATCTGCTGAAAATGTTCTCCCTCCAAACCCCAAAATATCCTTGCCATTTTTCGCAAATACGGGAAACATGAGGCGATTACGAAAAAAATCATAGCAATGATCCTCTTTCTTTTTAATCAAACCCAAATCTAGAGCCAAATCCAGATCACCATATCTTTTTTTCTTTAAATGAGAAAACAGGCCATCCCAACTAGCTGGTGCATAACCTAGTCGAAATTTTTTTACAGTTTCATCTGATAAATTCCGCTCTTTTAAATATTGTTTTACAATATGAGATGGAGATAAGGCCAACAAAGAGTTTTCATAAAAATCACAAGCAAACAAATTGATCTCCAATAACTTTTTTCGCCTCTGATATGTTTTGTCTTCCTCCTGTTCTGAACCTTCTGGGAGAGATAAACCCACTCTATGAGCTAATTGTTTTAAGGCTTCCACAAAATCCATACCTCGTTTTACTTGAAGATAAGTAAAGATATTTCCAGACTGACCACAACCAAAACAGTGATAGAGTTGCTTATCAGGGGAAACAGAAAAACTAGGGGTCTTTTCATTATGAGAAGGAAAGGGACAACACCCCATATAACGAACTCCCACCCGTTTTAAAAACGTATCCTCTCCAATAACATCCACGATATCATTGGCCATTCGGATCTGCTCTATAAACTCCGGAGAAATTCTCCTCATATAGCCTGTAATCTCTCTTTTATTAGGGCCGCCAGACGACGATTATCAGCAGAACCCGCTGTACGGGCTTGCATAACCTTCATAACTGTTCCCATTTCTTTTATCGAAGTCACTTTCAACTCGGCAATGGTTTCAATAACAAGAGCCTCTAACTCTCTTTCTGAAATTTCTTTAGGTAAATAAGATTTTATAAAATCCCTTCTCTTTTTTTGTTCTAAAACTCCTTCTTGATGATCTCCTTTTTTATACTGCTCGATACTTTCTTCATACTGTTTAACTTGTTTTTTCAAAAGAGAGATCATTTGCCTATCATCTAAAACAGTCTTTAGCTCAATTTCTTTATTCTTACATTCCGCATATACCAGCTTCAGAGCTTGAAGTTCAGCGTTTTTTTTACTTTTCATAGCAGATCTCATATCAGCTAAAATTCGGTCCCTTAAAGAAATAGATGTACTCACTTACTTAAGTCCCCCCTTTTCTTGTTTTCTTCAATAACCTTCTCCGGGCATTAAGTGCTTTCTTTTTCTTAGAAACACTAGGTTTTTCATAAAACTCTCTTTTTTTAATTTCAGAAAGAATGCCAAATTTTTCACAAGACTTTTTAAAACGTCTAAGAGCTTGTTCAAAATGCTCCCCTTCACGGATTTTTACACGAGGCACAGATTTCACCACCTTCTATGTTTATGAGATGATACTGACCCGATATAGAAATTGCGAATTTCAAACTCCGCTCACCTCCTCGGAAGAAGCTTACAGAAAGCACAAAACCTTATCCCCGCGGAAGCGGGGATAAGGTCCTCGCCCCCTGCTTTTGCGGGAGCAGGGTCGCGGGAATCAAATAAGATCAGTATAAATTTAATTCTTTTCTCTACTCAGTTTAAAGGACCACACATAACAGATAATATCTCTAAAAACAAGCACAGGTTAAAAATTTAAGAATAAATTAATAATGACAACAAGAACTCAAGGGATTCCCTACTTTAAAAAAGTTTTACTTTAGAGTATATATACCAGTCTAGTTTGCATTTTTCGATAGCCTCTTTTTTCTCCCAAGAGTAAACGGAGGGCGTAAACAGAGGTCCCTGTGGAAAAGGGGATTCTTGATCTGTCCGGTATAAACATAAAATCTTTCCTAAAAAGGAGTAATCATTTTGAAAGAACCAACAACTGATTTTATATTTATGAAAATGGCTCTTAAGCTGGCTGAACAAGCAGGAAAAAAAGGTGAAGTACCTGTAGGAGCCGTGATTACTCAAGAAAAAAAGGTGATAGCTTGCGCTTTTAATCAAAAAGAAACTTTAACAAAGGCCACTGCCCATGCAGAAATCCTAGCTATAGAACAAGCCTCTTCTAAATTAGGGAGTTGGCGGCTAAATAACTGCACAATTTATGTTACCCTGGAACCTTGTCCCATGTGCGCGGGGGCTTTGGTAGCTGCCCGACTAAAACGGCTGGTGTATGGATGTAAAGACCCTAAATCCGGTGCCGTTCACTCTCTTTACCAAATCCCGCAAGACCTACGTTTAAACCATCAAATAGAAATCCACCCGGGGCTTTTAGCAGAGGAAAGCGCTAAACTCCTAAAAGAGTTCTTTCATAAAAAAAGAAAAACACCTTCTTGCCCTATTTAAAATAAGGAAACGTCCCTTGTCCTTTCTCTATTATTATAGAGAGCACTTTAATGAGAAGAACCTGGTTGCACTGATGAGTATGCCTGTTTTCCAGCTAAGGGCTGTTGGTTTTTAAGCCCCCTTATTTTTATGTCATAAGCCTTAAAAACAGTCTGTAAAATTTTATTTCTAATAGGCTTATTTTCCTTTAAAAAGACGCGAGCCAGGTCTCTCCCTTGGCCTATTTTATTTCCTTCAAAGCTGTACCAGGCTCCCGATTTTTGCACAATATCTTTCTTACAAGCTAAGTCCAATAATTCCGCCTCTCGGGAAATACCATCTCCATACATTAAGTCAAACTCCGCCCGAGCAAAAGGAGGAGACATTTTGTTTTTAACCACTTTCACTACTGTCTTGTTACCGACAATCACATCCCCTTTTTTGAGAGCGGCCACTCTTCTGACATCTAAACGAACAGAAGAATAAAACTTAAGAGCATTTCCTCCAGTGGTGGTTTCCGGATTGCCGAACATAACACCTATTTTCATTCTAATTTGATTAATAAAAATAACTAAAGCCCCACTACGATTAATGGCGGCTGTTAATTTACGGAGAGCTTGAGACATAAGCCGCGCTTGCAATCCCATGTGAGAATCGCCCATGTCCCCTTCAATTTCTGCTTTAGGAGTCAAAGCCGCAACGGAATCCACAATAAGCACATCAACCGCTCCTGACCGCACTAAAGTTTCTGTAATCTCCAAAGCCTGTTCCCCGGCATCGGGTTGGGAAATCAACATTTCCGGTATATTCACTCCCAGCTTAGCAGCATAGTTAATATCCAAAGCATGCTCCGCATCTACAAAAGCCACTGTACCACCTGCCTTCTGTGCTTGAGCCGCTGTAGAAAGAGCTAAAGTGGTCTTACCTGAGCTTTCTGGCCCAAAAATCTCCACCACCCTTCCTTTAGGAAGTCCTCCGATACCAAGAGCTATATCTAAACCTAAAGATCCTGTGCTATAAACGGATACATCTTCATAAATAGATTTACCCCCTCCCAGCTTCATAATGGAACCTTTTCCAAATTGTTTCTCAATGGATGTAATAGCTAAATCCAAGGCCTTTTGTTTTTCACTTTTTTGTTTGTCACTCATAACTTACCTCCTTCTTTATTTTGCCGCCTATTTTTATACGGGATTGTAAAAAATCCAATGCAAAAATGGCAGATTGATGCCGTATGTCCTGACGATTTTTTTTATCTAGCAAAAAAGGAGCCACTTCGTCACAATCTGGTCCCAAAACACCAATAAAAACCACTCCCACCTCCGGATCTCTCTCCATTCTCCCTGGACCGGCTACTCCGGTGATAGCCATAGCCCAATCACTATCCCATTTTTTTTTTATACCTTGCGCCATTAAACGACAAACAGACTGATTAACAGCCCCTTTTTCCTTCAACACTTTAGAGGGAATATCTAAGCTCCGCATTTTTGCCAAGTAAGAGTAACCTACTACAGAACCTAAAAAAAATACACTAGCTCCCTCTTTTATCGTTAAAAAATAAGAAAGCAAACCTCCTGTACAACTTTCTGCCAAGGCTAAAGTCTGTTTATTCTGCGTAAAAAGCGTGTGAATATATAAGGATTTTTTCTCTAACTCTTCAAAATACAACATTTCAAAAAACTCCTTAATTTCATCCTTACTATAACGATCCTTAACTAAGGATTCCATAGAAAACGATCAAGAAACTCTAAATATTTATTTTTTACCCTCTTTTTCTCTATTTATTAGGGGTTTTCCTGAACTATTTAACCTAAAAAGAGCCATTTAGTTACAAAAACGGGTATTTAAAAATAATAAGCTAAAAAATTCTCAAAAAATGAAAATGATATACCGATGACCTTAAAAAGAAAGGCTAAAGAGACAAATGGACATAGATAAATTATTAACAGAATTAGTGCACAAAGGAGGAAGTGATCTGCATCTAAAAGTAGGGGCTCCCCCTATTATGAGAAAAAAAACCAAATTATGCACTCTCAGTTCTGATTTACCTATTATTAATAATCACACAATAGATCAGCTGATCGCACCTATATTAACTGACAATTACCAGGAACAATTGAGAGAATATGGGTCTGTGGATCTAGGTTATGGATTAAAAGGAATAGGGCGATTCCGTTTTAATATCTTTTTTCAACGAGGCAGTATAAGGGTAGCTGTTCGTCACATTCCTCACAATGTCCCTCTTTTTAACGATTTAAACCTTCCAATGGAAATACTAAACATCGTAAACAAAGCAGAAAGAGGCTTAATTTTGGTTACGGGAGCCACTGGAGTGGGAAAATCAACCACTTTGGCAGCTATCATTAATCACATCAATAAAACCAAAAATAAACACATCCTTACCATTGAAGACCCGATTGAATTTTTGATTCAAGATCATCATAGCCTTATCACTCAAAGAGAAATGGGTGTAGATTGTTATGATCCCCATCTCGCTCTAAAATCCGCTTTAAGGCAAGACCCGGATATTATTCTTTTTTCCGAATTAAGAACAAAAGATGTTATTTCTACTGCCTTAACGGCTGCAGAAACAGGACATTTAATATTTTCTACTATTCACACTCAAGAGGCAGCAGAAACTATTAATCGAATTTTGAGTGTGTTCTCCAGTGTCGAACAACAGTCTGTAAGACTGGTTTTATCTTCTGTATTAAAAGCTGTTTTTGCACAAAGGTTGATTCCTAAAAAAGATGGAACAGGTTATATTCCCGCTATGGAAATTTTAATTAATAACTATCGAGTACAAAAAGAGATTGAAAAACAACACAGCTCTACAGAGCAAATAAGGAAAATTATGACGGAAAGTAAAAACCACTGGGGCATGCAAACTTTCGATCAACATTTAATTGAAATGATGAAACAAAAATTAATTTCTAAAAGAGACGCTAATCGGTTTTCCACATCTGCAGAAAAAATTAAACTGATCTCCTCTGGAATCTCCTTTGAAAATCAATTTGAAAAATATATGAATCAATCTGCCCCAGAGCAAATAACTAAAACTCAAGACATATCTAGCACAGGATTATCTTTAAAAACAAAGACGAACGCCTCTTAAAATCATTTATACTCATCTGATTTGATCCCCCCTTACCCCCTTACCCCCTTACCCCCCTTCAAGGGACAGGTCTTTTTCTGTATATCCTAAAATTTTCGGTCCTCCTTGATCCCCCCTGTCCGTGAGGAAAAAGGTCCCCGCGCTCCCTGTTCTCATAAGGACAAACTTCTCTAGCTTGTCAATTCTGTAGAAACAGGAATCTAGCCCCACTCCCCCGTTTTCACGAGGAGTCATTTTGTGGAAACAACCTTCGCGGAGACAGAGTTTTTCGAGGGTCTCTTTTTTTATCTTCCAAAGAGACCCTCTGAGAGATACGATTTCCTGACCGGTTCGGTGAAACACAAAATAAAACTGGATTTTGTTTCCTATAAATATTAATTTTCATTTCTAATGAACAATAAGAAGAAACTTTCTGAAAAAAACATTATAGAAAAGCTACAAACTTACATCTGTTATCGAACACATTCCGAGTACGAGCTAGAGTGTAAACTTAAAAAGCATTTTAACAAACAAGATGTAATGAAAGCCCTCTGTCTGGCAAAGAAACAAAAATGGCTTCCTGAACCCGAAGAAATAGCTGAGCAACTTATTAATGAGTTACACAGAAAAAACAGAGGTTGGCTTTTGATTCAAGCAGCATTAAAGAGAAAGCACCTGCCTTCCACACAAAGACAAGAAGCTTTAGAAGAAAAAAAATGCCGATGGTGGATGGAAAAAAAATTCAAACATATACAAAATCCCCCACAGAATATAATACAAAAAATGCACCGCTTTCTTTCCTATAGAGGTTTTGAACAATCTATAATAAAAAAGGTCATATATGACATCCATAGATAAAAAATAAGGAAAGCAATCTTTTCTATAAACAAAGGACATCCTAAAAAAATAGCCATACAAGTAAAAAATAAAAACTTGATAACAAAGCAGTAATTGCTCTATACTGATCTTGTTTGATCCCTACTACCCATGCACCCTGCCCCCGCACAAGTGGAGGGCAAGAATATGTTGTCCGATTTTTTATATGAATCAGGTAGTGATTCTCTTCTGGGGGAGAAGTAGGAATGAGAAAACCCGGTCCTTGTGAAGCTGGTTCTCGCGGGAGCGGGGGTTCTATACCGGTTCGATATAATTTAAAAATATGAACAGTTCTGATATTAGAAAAAAATTTCAACATTATTTTACACACCAAGGTCACACCTGGGTACCTAGCTCTAGCCTTATCCCGCAAGGAGATTCCAGCCTCTTATTTACCAACGCCGGAATGAATCAATTTAAAGATGGCTTTTTAGGATTAAAGCCCCCTCCCTCAACACAAGTTTGCAGTATTCAAAAATGTCTGCGAGCGGGAGGAAAACACAATGATCTGGAAGAAGTGGGTTACTCTCCTTATCATCACACTTTTTTTGAAATGATAGGCTCTTTTTCTTTTGGTAGTTACTTTAAAAAGCAAGCTATTGAGTACGCCATAAATTTTCTCACAAAAGAATTAGGGCTTCCTAAAGACCGGCTGTGGGTGAGTGTCTTTAAAGAAGATAAGGAAAGTGCGGAAATTTGGCAGAAACAAGAAAAGGTTTCGCTAGAAAAAATATTCTTCCTGGACGAAAAAGATAACTTTTGGCGCATGGGAGACACCGGACCCTGCGGTCCCTGTTCGGAAATTTACTATTATGATGGACCAAAAAAAAATCCTCTACCGGAAGATATGACGGAGATATGGAACCTGGTTTTTATGGAGTTTAATGAAGATCGGTCCGGAAGAAAAGCACCATTGCCTAAGCCTTGTGTGGATACGGGTATGGGATTGGAGCGGCTGGCGGCAGTTTTACAAGGGGAAAAAAGCAACTATCACACCGATCTTTTTAAAGGGATTATAAAATGTTTAGAAAAAGCCTCTGATGTAAAATATGATTTTACCCAAACCCATCTCAATGAAGAGCAAGTGGCTTTTCGAGTTATAGCGGATCACAGCCGCGCCATTGCTTTTCTTATTTGCGATGGGGTATTACCAGGAAGCGATGGGGCTAGCTATGTCCTGAGACGCATTTTAAGAAGAGCTTTATTTTATAGCCAAAAATTAACAAAAAATAAAAACCTTTTATCTATTGCTGTTAAACAAGTGACTCATTTAATGGAGAACATCTACCCGGAATTAAGTGAAGAAAATACCCTGATTGATTCCACCATAAAAGCCGAATCGGAGCTTTTCACGGAAAGCTTAGAAATGGGGAAAAATATTTTACTTCAAAAAATAAAAAATCTATCAGGGAAAACGATTCCCGACTCTATTGTCTGGAACCTTTACAGCACTTACGGGTTCCCTCCTGATCTCACTCGCCTTATCGCAAAAGAAAAAGGTTTTGAAGTTAATGAAAATTTTAATTTAGAGAAATTTAAACAAACATACATATCCAGCTTTAGAAAACAAAGTATAAAGAGAAATTTAGAGGAATCTATACAGCAATTAAACTCGAGAGAATATAAATCGAATCCCATAACAAAAACAGAATTTACCGGTTACAACAAAGATCAAGAGAACAGTCAGATTACACATCTCCTGTTTATTGAAAAACCCCTTGACGACCCCATAATGGATGAAAATATTATTTCTTTTGCCGCCCAACGCCCCCGTCCTTCAAGCTCTATAAAAAAAGAAAAAGATGGGAAGCTAAAAATAACATTATGGACAAGGATAGACGACCAGGCAGTTTCATATGAAAAAACAATAGAACAAAATGAAAATGAGTTATATTTAATAACAGATAAAACTTGTTTTTACCCGGAAGGGGGTGGGCCTGTTGGAGATAAAGGTATCATCAAAACCGAAACTGGCCAAGCAGAGGTACTGGATTGTCAAAAAAAAGGGAACTTTATTTTTCATGCAGTAAAAATCTTAGAAGGAGAAATAAAAACAAACCAAGCTTGTGAAATGCACGTAGATCCAGATCACCGGCGGCTGATCGCCACCAGTCACTCTGCCACTCACTTGCTACATCAGGCTTTAAGAGAGATCCTCGGTAAATCTGTTAGACAAAAAGGTTCCTTAGTGGAACCAGGAAAACTGAGATTTGATTTTAGTCACTCTAAACCCTTAAGCAAAGAGCAATTAAAAACGATTGAAAATAAAGTAATAGAGTATATCCAAAAAAGTCACTCTGTGTCTGATGCCACCTATCCTTATAGAGAAGCTATCCATAAAGGGGCTTTATCTTTAGCCGGAGAAACTTACGAGAACGAAGTACGGGTCATCCAAATGGGAGAGAGCTTGGAGTTTTGCGGGGGGATTCATGTAAAAAACACTTCCGACATCGGCAGCTTTAAAATCATTTCTGAAACGGGTGTGCAATCGGGAGTGCGAAGAATCACCGCTTACACAAGTGATATAGCCAAAAAATGGTTCTCTCTTTTAGAAACACAAAATAACACACTTAGAAAATATTTAAATATTCCCTTACCAAACACCCCAGAAAGGGAAAATCCTTTTATTCACTACTTTCAAAAAAAAGAAGAAGAAATTAAAACTTTAAAAACTCAAATTAAAATATCTTTAAATAGGACCAATTCAGAGAAGAAAGCACTTACTACAGAGAAAACAACTTTTGAACATACTCAGTCAAAAGAACCTTATTTTTTAGTCCATCAAAATGAAGAGTTAAGAGAATACTTAAAACTCCCTCTTCCCAAAAATTTTGAAGAAACAGATGCCATTTTCGTTCCCTTTTTCCAAAAACAAGAAGAACAAATCAAAACACTTAAAAAGCAATTAGAAAACATCACTTCTTCTTTCAACTTAGACAATTTAATAAAAAAAGCAAAACCCTTTGAACACCAAAATATAAAAGGCTATTTACTAAGTATAGCTTTGCCCATTGAAGATAGAAAAATACTAGCGGAAACAGCCGATCAACTCAAATCCAAAAGGGCTCCCGCCATCGTGGTCATTTTAGGTGAAGGGGAAAAGCAATTTCCTCTCGTCATCACTGTTTCCAAAGAGCTACAACAATATATCTCCGCCGGAGAACTTTTGAAAAACACCATCGCCCCTTTTCTGAACGGTAAAGGAGGAGGGCAGGCTCGCTTTGCCCAAGGAACGATCAAAAATAAAAGTCGTTTTGCCGAACTGGAAAATATTTTATTAAAAGCTCTACCAAAAAACAATTAAAACTTTTATTGTAATACTCACATTGAGAAATAAAAAACATGTCAGACAATCCACATCAAACCAGTCAAAATCAACTTATTAAATGGTATAGGCAAAACAAAAGACCTCTCCCTTGGAGAAAAAAAAAGAAAAACCCTTACCCTATCTGGGTATCGGAAGTAATGTTGCAACAAACGACTGTAAACACGGTGATCCCCTACTACAAAAAATTTATTAAAAAATTTAAAACTTTGGAATCTTTAGCTAAAACTCCCCTGGAAGAAGTTATCCCTTACTGGGCTGGCCTGGGTTACTATTCCCGAGTAAAAAATCTCCATAAGTCCGCACAAATCATTAGTAAGAAAAAATCTTTCCCCCGAACTCATCAAGAATTATTAAAACTACCCGGGTTTGGTCCCTACACCGCCAGAGCTGTGAGCGCTTTAGCTTTTAATGAAAAAACAGGAGTGCTGGATGCCAATGTCATTCGGGTCCTCACCCGTTATCTTAATTTTAAAAAACCCTGGTGGAACAAACAAGGCAGAGAGATTTTACAAAAGGAGGTGGATCAGTGGATGGTAAAATACCCTTCTTCCATTTTAAATCAAGCCTTAATGGAGTTAGGAGCCCTTGTTTGCACAGTCGGGAAACCGCTATGCACAGCCTGCCCTCTTAAAAAAAACTGCAAAGCTCTTAAACATAATCAAGTACATTTTATCCCCTTGAAAAAAGAAAAAAAGGAAAAAGAAATATGGTTCTGGCAACCCCTCGTGTTAATAGACCGAACCAGTCAGAAATTTACACCCTCCAAACTCCGCTTGCCCTTGGAAGAAAAAAAGACACCCCTAAAAAATCCAAATCGGATGGATATAAAAAAAAATAAAATAGCCTTAACTCATCATCACTCTTTACCGGTACTAAAAAACTACCCCCTCTTTCCTGGAAAAGCTATTAGAAAGAAAGTCCCCCCCAAACGATATGACTTTATACATTCCATCACTCATCATGTTATTTATGTTCTAGTATCTAAAAAAGCACCTTCCTCATCTTTGCCAAAGGTCTCATGGGTACCCATTAAAAACCTACAAAAGAAAAACCCTTCTAGTTTGATTAAAAAAATTCTTTCTATTAAATTGGGAAAATTTTAATATGCTTTAAAAAAAGCTGCCCTTTCGTCTGATAAGCGGTGCATTATTTTATCTCTTTAAATATTCAGATACAATTTTACATATCACTCAGTGTTAATGATTTATTGTTTAAATCTAATAAGCTTAATTATCTAATAATTTAGATAAAAATTTTATTCTCAAATCAAGAGAAAAAGTAATTTTAAACGAGACTAAATTAATAATTATGGAAATACAAAAAAGCTTTTTTAATCAAAAGTCTAATGATTTTTTTTCCTTTCCACCAAATCCATTTTTTCAACTACAAAACCGCAGATACATTGGTAATAAATATAGATTAGCAAATTGGATTTTTTCTACCCTTAATAGAGAATGCTCAGGGGATTCCTTTGCCGACATTTTTGCCGGCACAGGTATTGTGGGAGCTACAGCCAGTAAATATTTTAATAAAATTATTTTAAATGACTTTCTTTATTCCAATTATATTATTTATAAGGCTTTTTTTAAAAAAGGACATTGGAATCAAAACAACCTAAACTCTGTTATAAATCACTATAATAATATCAATGTTAAAAATTTAACCGGCAATTATTTTTCCAAAAACTTTGGAAAAAAATATTTCTCTAAAGATTCTGCAAAAATCATTGGATTTATCAGACAACACATCGAAGATAATAAAAAAGATTTTACAGAGAAGGAATACCACATTTTAATAGCTTCCCTTCTTTATTCTACAGACAAAATTGCCAACACAGTCGGACACTACGACGCTTACTTTAAAAAAAATTTTATCAGAGACAATTTTTATATGAGCTTAATTCAACCTATTGACATAAAATCTCTTTCTATTTTTAGAGAAGACACAAATACCTTAGTTAAAAAAATTAAAGCCGATATTGTTTATATTGATCCTCCTTATAATTCCAGACAGTACAGCCGGTTTTATCATATTTTGGAAACTCTCACAAAATGGGATCATCCCAAGCTATATGGAGTGGCTTTAAAACCAAAGAGAGAAAACATGAGCGACTATTGTAAAGAAAGTGCTAAAGACCGGTTTTCTGAATTAATTAAGAATATAAAAACAAAACATCTGGTGGTGTCTTATAACAATACTTATCTTTCTAAAAGCAGTTCATCCCAAAATAAAATTTCATTAGAAGAAATAACAGATATATTAAATCAAAGAGGAAAGACCAAAACTTTTGAAAAAGACTATCGCTACTTTAATGCCGGAAACACCCATTTTAATAATCACAAAGAGTATTTATTTATAACCAAAGTAGAAAATAAAAGAAAAATAAAAAGATCTCCTCTATTTTATGTGGGAGATAAATATAAATTAATGAATCAGTTAAATGATTTATTTCCTAAACAAATAAATCATTTTTATGAACCTTTCGTAGGAGGAGGAACTGTTTTTTTAAATATTCAAGCTAAAAAATATTTTTTAAACGACATAGATAAAAATCTAATAAATATACATAAATTCTTAATAAACAGTGCTTCCCATCAAAAGAACTTTTTTAAGAATATTGAAAAGATTATACACAAATATAATCTTTCCCACTCCTATAAAAAAGATATTGTTCCGGATTCTTTAAAAAAATCTTTTAAAAAAACCTACTATGCTCAATTTAATAAAGTTGGTTATGAAAAATTACGTAAACAAGCTAATAAACATAAAGAAAATGATCCTTTGATTCTTTATGTTTTACTTATATATGGCTTTAACAGAATGCTTAGATTCAATGGCGGGGGGAAATTTAATTTACCTGTAGGTAATGTGGATTTTAACAAAAATGTCGTTAAGGCTCTTAACGATTACTTTTCTTTTGTTCAAGGTAAAAATATAAAGCTCACAACAAAAAATTTTAAAAAATTTTTAAACAAAAAAAATTATCTAAAAGATGACTTTATTTATCTAGATCCCCCTTATTTAATAACAGGTAGTGAATACAATAAACTTTGGAATGACAAACTAGAGGTTGATCTACTATCTTTAATAGATGATTTAAACAAAAAAAATGTTAGGTTTGCTTTTTCAAATGTCACTCATTATAACGGACACAAAAATAGCTCATTAATTAAGTGGATGAAAAAATACAGTGTTCATAAAATAGAGAGCAATTATATCAACTATTATAATAATAAGAAAAAGAAGCTAAAAGAAGTCCTCATTACTAATTATTAAAAACCATATAAAGAAAAACTAAGCATAAAATATAACCGCATCTTTTAAAAAAGGGATCCTAAATAAAAATATTGCTTTGATCTCTTACTTCGCTTATAAGAAAAGAAAACAGGAGGAATAAACATGTATCCATCACTTTGGCAGATTTTAATCATCCTTGGCATTTTTCTTCTCCTCTTCGGCCATAAAAGAATCCGGGAGTTCGGAAAATCCTTAGGGGAAGCCTTAAGAGACTTTAAAAAAGGTTTGGAAGAAAAACCAGATACGTCGGAAAATAATCAAACTCTTTCCTCTACAGAAAACAGCACAAATCCTCAAGCCCCTTCCTCTTCCACCCCCTCCGAAAAAACAAAATAAAATTTTCTATAGAAAAAAAGGCACAAATACAATCTAAGACCATTTGGACAAAGCTGCTTTCACGATATCTTCCGCCATTAGTTTTTCCTTTTTATATAACTGAGAAGACTTATAAGCGCTTCGGCCAAAATCCGCCTTTACAGCTAAAGAGTGCATATCCACGGACACCCCTTTCATTGCCAAGGCCTGTGCCACTAAAGAACCCATGCCTCCTGGTAAACGGTGATCCTCTATAGTCAACAAACGAAAATGGGTTTTCTCCAAACAAGAAAGAAGGGTTTCCATATCGGGGTCATTAATAATAGAAGCATGCACCACTATAATTTTCCAACCTTTTTCAAAAAGAATCTGGCCCGCCCTCAAAGTCTGTTCCAACAAAGGCCCCGCCGCCCATAATGTTAGAGCTTTTTTTTGCTCTCCTAACTGAGAATAAACTATTTGCGCTTTCCCTAGTTTATAGGAATAATCTTCAGGCAAATAAGTAGGAGGAAAAGTTTCTCTCCCTAAAAAGAAGATTTTTGTTCTGGGGATTTTTCCCTCTTTATAAGCTTGAGAAAAAGACTCTATAGCCTGGCTCATTAAAGAAAAAGCCTCTTCACTGGAAGAGAGACAATAAACATCTGTCATAGGAAGAGCACAGGTTTTAGCCAGATAGGTGAGGCACTGGTGAGAGGCTCCGTCGGCAGCATCTTGAAATCCGGCATGGGAAAAAACAGCTATCACCGGAGCCTGCGACAAATTAGCCATAAACAAAGGAAGAGCCCCCTTGGTCACTCCAAATTGAGTAAAAGTATCCACCACGGGAATAAAACCCTGTTTGGAAAACCCGGCCGCCAGAGACACCATATTGGCCTCTGCCACTCCCACATCAAAAGAAAAATCAGGAAACTTTTTTCTAAAAGGAAGGACTCCCGTAGAACCCTGAAGGTCCGCACTCACCGATACTACCGGCAAAGATTTTGTCTCCCGACAATGAATCATGGCCCGCCCAATCCCCTCTTGCACTTTTACTTTTTTCGCACCTGAACCCATAGATTTTTTCTCACTTAATTCCTGACTCTTCTGATTTAATTCCTTAGCCCAATCTAAAAACTCAGTCGGTATATCCTGATGACCATAAATTTCCTCTAAAAAACCCAAAAGCTTTTCCGTATTTTTAAGTGGAAAACCATGCCCTCCGTGCGGGGCTATTTGTGTAGCCTCCACACCATAACCTTTAATAGTTTTTGCATGAATAAAAATAGGACAGGCTTTCAAAGTAGAAAAAGAACAAGTCAATACTTCTTCTAAAGTATTTACACAACTTTTTAAATCATGGGCAGAGGAAAGCTCTACATACTTCCAACCCAGTGTCTCCAAAGATTTAAAAAAAGGATTTAAAGAAAAACTATCTTTATCTATGCGACCACTCAGTTTCGTATTGTTATCACTCACGATTACGATAAAAGGATTCATCTTCTTTTTTTGAAAAAAGCCCGGAATAGAATTAAAAGCCTCTTTTGCTTCTCCTTCCATGCAAGCTCCGTCCGACATTAAAACAAGAGTGGATCGCTTTAACCCCGCCAGACTATCTGCCATACAAAGCCCTTGGGCCTGTGCTAAAGTGGAACCTAAAGGGCCATTACTTAAATACACCCCTTCCGGAAAAAGATGAGCTTCTCCATGTCCTGTCAAAGGACTATCTATAGATCTGAACCCTTTTAAATCTTTAAAACTTAAGCCCCCCATACCGTAATTGGCTTTAATAGCGTAAAGCCCGTTTTCACAGTGACCAGCATCATTGATTAAATGAAATAAATCATACCAAGAGCGATCTTCCTTATTAGCCAACCGAAAAACTACGGCATAAAGAGCGGATACAATTTCGGCAAAAGCAGAGGGACCTCCCCAGTGGCTGGCCGCCCCACCCAGCCCCGCTTGCATATCCATTAAAACCAAAGCCAGACGGGTTATTCTAGGATCGGCCAGCTCCCACTTTTTTCCTTTGCCATTCTCTACAGACACAGAATATTTTGGTTTATTTTTAGTCTGAAGGAATAAAGTATTTTTTCTTTTAAAATTTTTAACTAAAGTGTTTTTGTTTCGCATATTATATCAATCCGGATGGTTAGTTTTTGTCTCCGTAAAAAAAAACTGCCACATTAAGCAATGTAAAATTTACAACAACAACAACAAGAGTAGTAAAACATCTTTACATCAGATATACAAACATAATGCCTTTAAAAATACAGCTTCTCTTTTTCTTAATCTTTATCCCTATTTGGACCCACGCCACCAAATGCGAAGAGGGATTTTTACAAGAGTCAGCCTTGATTTCTTTTGTAAAAAAATCGTAGCAGAAGAGGTGCTAAAGGCAAAACCCATTATCTTTGAGCTTAAATAAAGAAAGGGTGAAGTTTATACTCCAGCCAATTGCAACTTCCCTGTATGAATATAAAAAATCTTTTGAGCTAAAGTTTTTATCTCCTCTTCACTATGGGAAATGAGAAGGGTAGGACATTTTTCCCATTCCAAAATGTTTTTAATTAAAGTAGCTGCCTGTTTTCGTAACTGCCCATCTAAGGAGGAAAAAGGTTCATCTAAAATCAAAAACCGAGGCTTTACTATTAAAGCTCTGGCTAAAGCCACCCTTTGTTTTTCCCCACCGGAGAGCATAAACACTGGCTTTTTTAAAAAAGAAAAAAGCTTCAAATGTTCCTGTAAAACACACATTCGTTTTTGTGTTTCTTGCTTATCTATTTTTCGAGCTTGAGCGGGAAATAAAATATTTTGTTCTGCACTCAAATGAGGAAAAAGCTCTAAACTTTGAAACATCAACGAAATATTCCTGTCCGGAGGAGAAAGAAGAACCATATCCTGATCTTTAAAAATCCACTGAAAGCCTTTTTCCACTTTTTTTAATCCACATAAAGCCAGGGCCAAAGTGCTTTTTCCCGAACCGGAAGGTCCTGTTAAAACACTCACTCCTTTATCCGGCCATTCCATAAAGGGAATATCCAGTTTGAAATCACCTTGATTACAAATAAGATTTTTTATATAAGACAAAAGCTCCTCCTGCAAACAAAGAAAAACAAAAAGTGCCACTCAAAATCAAAAACCAAGTCAGCACTGTAGCCAGTTCAAAACGATAAGAGGAAAATAGATCTTGAATAAGTAGTGCCAAATGCGTTTGTTCACCTGCCACAATAGAAGAATATGCAAAATCCCCACAAGCCCAAAAAGCCGCTATACCGGAAAGAAAAAAGAAAACACCAGCACATTGAGGCCAGATAACTTTAATAAAACTTAAACCTCTACTAGCTCCCATAAGATCAGCCAGTTGGATTTGATTTTTTAATCGTCGTAGAAGAGACTCTCCCATTAAACGATATAAAGTTGGTAAAAAAAGCAAAGCCAAACCGACAGACCACTTCATCCCTACTGTTATAGGACCATCCGAACCTATGAGTAAAAAAGCAAAACCCATAAAAGCCACGGAAGCTCCAGAATAGGCCACAAGAAAATGACGCAAAAAAAGATCCCGTAGGCAAAAAGCCACAAAGGCTAATAAAAAAAGCACTAAAAGCCCTGTGCCTATACCAACAAACAAAGTTTGTATGACAGCCATAGCCACACTCTCCTTAATAGTAAATAAATCCCGCCAGACGGCTTCTGAAGAAAACACATCCCCCAACCCCAAAAAAATTAACAAAGAAGGCAATACCGGTAAAATCAAAAACGGCAGACAGGGCAATAAATATAATGGCTCTGTCTGTTTTACAATTCTCACCTCTTTTTCTTCCCTCCCATAAAGTAAGATAAAAAAGATAAAAATAAATACCGTTTCTATAGTAAATAAAGCCATCGCTTCCGGCCAGGTAGCAGGGTCTTTAAGTTTTTCCGCAATAAATACTTCCATAGTTTGACCACTCACTCCCCCTATAAGCAGAGGGACGGAAAAACTAGTAAAACAAAAAGAAAATATTAATAAGAAAATAAGTATAATATCTTTTCTGAACTCAAAAAATAATATCTTTTTTAAAAAATATAAGCGGCTTACACCATGTAAAAAAGCCCATGCTGGGAGGGAACCTGTTTGATTTTGAAACAAACGAAAAAAGAAAACCGAAGTAAAACCCACATTCATACATATATGAATCGCCAAAACAGAATAAAAAGAAAAAGGAAAATGATAAAAAAACTCAAATACATTAATCCAGGCTAAAACTGGAATCAAAGGAGGGAGTAGAGCAGGTAGAAGACAGAAAAGCTCCAACCCTTTCTTTTTTATACTATTCCAATCTGTTTTGCTCTTTCCGGGCGTCTTTTTGTTTTCTCCCAAAGGCAGTGAGGGCCTCTGAAGATTCCTCTTTTTTCGATACCGATTCGGTATATTTGAAAAAGCACAAAGTCCTAAAGCACCAAAGATCCCAAGCAAAACAGAAAAAAAAGCGCTCAATCCCGCTTGCAGCAAAGTAGAAATAAAAACTTCAAACCACTCAGAAGAAGCAGGAAACTGTAACAGAGGAACTTTAAACAAAAAAACAAACACCGGAAAAAGTACAAGAGCCATTAAAAAAAAAGAAAAAAAGTGAGTTCTATTTACTTTCATAGGTTTTTATTTCCCTTATTCCACTCATTGATTATGATAGAATGAATCATGTTAAATGGAAAATCAACCATGTATGAAAAGTCCTATATAAGCTAGGGAAATCAGATAACCAAATGGTCTAATTAAAACAGAGGACACAATAGAGCAACTATCTCATCCATCTGTCCCACTTATTCAGCCATTCTTCTTTATGATCTAAAAAAACAGGATCGTATTGAATGAGTTTTACTTTAGAAAGCATATCTTTAACTGGACCATTCTGGTTTAAATGAATAACCGGTAACATATAGTTTTTTTGCTTGAGTAAAACTTGTATTTTTGGTGTAAGCAAAAAACGCACAAAAGAACGAGCTAACTCACACTGAGTGCAAAAACCGGAGACCGCCATGAGTTCCACTTGAAAAGGATGTCCTTCCTTAAATAAAACAAAATGAAAATCCTGCTGATTTTGCTCTTGGTGGTAAAGTAAAGAACTCAAATAAGAAAAACTTAAACTCACATGACCTCTTTGAAAGAGAGCATAAGAGGTGGACCAGGATGGAGGTAGGCCATAAAGCCTATCTTTAATTTTTTTCAAAAACTCTTCTGTTTTTTCTCTAAAAACACACCATACCCAATAGTAAAACTGTAACCCCACCGTACTGGTGCGAGGAGCCGGAAGAGAGAGATTATTTTTATATTTTCCTTCTAATAAATCGCTTAAATTCATTTCACCCTTTTTTGTCCTGGCAAGAAAACTCATAGGTGACCAATTATAAGGAATAAATTCATCTGATAAAAATGCCCGAGCAGGAGAGGTAAATATATCTTTTTTTACTTTTGTCTTCTTCCAAGATAGTATCTTTACCTTTTTTAAAGAAAGTTGATCCAAACCTAAAACCACATCTGTTTTAAAACCATCTTCTCTTAAATTTAAACGCTGAACAAACAGAGTGGAATCCGGCACTTTAATCCACTTCACACGGCAATCACATATTTTTTCAAATTCTTTTTTAATATGAGAACCAGGGCCAAAGACAGCCACAAAAGAAGAATAGGTCATTACCCTCAATACTTTCTTTTGAGGAACCGATCGCCACCAAAAAGACAAAACACCCATCCCTAAAGCCACAATAACAAATAAAACAATAATTCTTTTTAAAAACATCAAATTTTTATACCTCCTAGATGGTTTAAAAACCTAAAAAGGCAAACTGCTCTTACTTTTCAAAAACCTCTATTTTCTCTTCACTCCTTTTTTAGGACAAAATTCTTCTAAAAAACAAGTGTTGCACCGAGGAGCACGAGCTTTACATACCTCTCTCCCATGTAAAATCAAAGCATGAGAAAAATAAATCCATTCTTTTTTAGGTAAAAGGTAATTGAGATCCTCTTCTATTTTTTTCGGATCATTTGAATTTGTAAAATTAAGCCGATTGGAAAGCCTACGCACATGCGTATCCACCACCACTCCAGAGCTGATTTGAAAAGCCGTTCCTAAAACAACATGAGCGGTTTTTCGCCCCACTCCGGGTAAAGTAAGTAAGTCTTCCAAACGATTCGGCACCTTCCCTTTAAAGTCTTTTTGGATTTTTTGACAAGCTGCTTTTATATTTTGAGCTTTAGAGCGAAAAAAACCAGTAGAATGTATTTCCTTCTCCAATTCCCTTAAATTCGCGGAAGCAAAAGTTTTAGCTGTAGGATATTTTTTAAAAAGAGTTTTTGTGACTTGATTTACCCTCTTATCTGTACACTGTGCACTTAATACCGTTGCCACTAAAAGTTGAACAGGATTTTTATGGTAAAGAGCACAGTCCGCTTGAGGATGATACCTCTTAAGAAGATGGACCACTTTTTTTACTCTCTGTTTTTTATTTTTTAAAGTTTCTTTAGACATAATTACATAGTAACTAAACAAAGAATCAAAATTTGGCTAGCTTTAATATACGTCTTTTTACTTCCATCACCAACACGCTTTGATCCCTCTCCGTTGGACGACCTTGAGCAAAAGACTCCAGGTCATAGAGAATCCTATTTCTTATCTCATGTACAGAAGACAGGTTTTTATTTTGAAGAGCCCCTTTTAAAGCAGACAAAGAATATATATCTCCACCAGGAGACTGACACTGTAATACACCAGGGCTACATAAAATGAAACGATCTTTTCCATTTAAGGAGATCCTATCCGTTTTTAACTTACGAATCTCCTTTTTTTCCAAGGAATAAGCAGAAGCACTCAGCGTTTCTATTTCCCCTGTTTCCGCATATTGAACTAAGGCTACAATATCCCCCACCAAACAATAAGACATCTGATAGGTTTTCTGATCTATAAAAGCATAAAATAAAGCTACTTTTTCTTTTAAAGGCTCAGATATAGATATCCCCCCTGCTGACAGGTGAGAAGTATCCGAACTAATCTCTTCAGATAAACGAACCATAAATTCATGCGGCTGGAGTTGATTTACTTTCTCTCCCCGACTCATCATTTTTAAACGGGCAGAGAAAAGTAAAGCAGACAAAGCATGAGAAGAGCAGCTGGACATAATAATATTAAAAAATTTTTTATTCAAATGAGGCAAGACTTCATAAAAATCTTTACTTTCCCCTTTAATAGAGGCTGGACGAAATTTAAAACTAAACTCACAATTGGAAATAACTGGTAGATCTACAGGTAATAAAACACGATGAATCTGATGAGCCATTTTTAACTCAACAGATAACTTGTCCATTACCTCTTTTATCATTTGATTGCTTTGTTCAATAATCTGTCTGTACTCTTTTAAAGCTTGTTCTTTTTCTTGCAAGAGAGCAGAAAGCTCTTCAAACTTTTGTTTCCATTCTTGAGATTCAGACATTTTGTCTCCAATAAAACCGCCAAGGCCAAGGTTTTAACTGATCGATCAAAGACTGCTCCGACTTAAGAAGCTTTAACTTGAGCGAATGCTCTATTTCATTTTGGCAATCCCGTATCTTTTTTTTATTCTCTTCATCAAAAGAGTTTAAAATATCCTTAAATTCCTGATCCCTAAAAAGCACTTTTACCTCTTTTAAGGAACGACAGGCCCGTAACTGAGATCGAAAATGAGGATCCTTTCCCTCCGACAGATATACAGCAAAAGAGTTAAAATATCCTTCTTCCATGTCCTTAAAAAGAGCTTTATTTTCCTTATTTCTAATATCAAAATCCAACAGATCATCCGCTCTTTGAAACAAAACACCCATCAAAGCCCCTATCTGATCTAAGCAATGATGAAGCTCCCTTTCATAACGATTCACTATTAAAAAAGGAGCTCTTAAGCTCCACTGAAAAAGAGAAGCTGTTTTTAACTTAGATACTCTATCTAATTCTGGCATACTTTCCCTCTTTTTAAGAGAGGATTGTAACCATTCCCCTTCTACTAATTGTTTTAATACATTAGCCGTTAGCTTCATCAGAGCTATATTGTTCATTTCAGCCGTATGCTCCGCTGCCTGAGCTAATAAATAATCCCCCGCTAAAACCGCTTTTCTTACTGAATACTGCATCCAACTGGATAAAGCCCCTCTCCGAATAGGAGATGCATCAATCACATCATCATGTAAAATAGAAGATTGATGAATATATTCCACTATTTTTCCCAATTTATCGCTTTTCTCTTTAGAAATATTCAAACAATCGGCCACATGAGATGTCATGGTCGCTCTCAGTGTTTTTCCTCTTGAAAACAGATTTTGATATAAAAGATCCATCTGTGGAATATTCAAAGGAAAATCCCTTTTTAAGTTAAAAGATTTTTCTTCTATCATGATTTTCTAAACCTCTTCTACCTTACTTTGTTCCCATTTTCTTTTCTATTCATCTGCAATTATCAATTATACCGAACTGGCATAGCACGGGGAACCTTCTCTCTTCCTTTGGGAAAAAAGAACGAAACAACCGAAAAATCACATCTTCGCCCCCGCCACAGAGATCAAACTAAATCCGACATAAACTATAAAAAACAATATAACTACCACAATTGACCTATATACTCCACTGATATACTCGGTGGGTATTACTTTTCGTAACTTCCCGGCCTTTTTCCCCTTGTTAGCCAAGCTTTTATATCTGAAATGTTCAAACTGGAGCGGTACAAATTTGTACCAAGCTTTTGAAATTATCAGAAATTTTTAAGCTTTTGAATTTCTTTTCCAAATTTTATATTTCTCCCCCTTCTCAGGAAGGGATTTTTAAGACACGCAACCTAATACCTACCGGTCACTGATTCATACTTCCCATAAAGTGATTTTCAAGATACTAAGCACTGATTTCACAGACAAAGATAAAAATTTTTTACTCTATGAATATAGCCCAAAACAAAAGAAAGTATGGGGCTTTTTAAGCCCGCTTTTCTGAAGAGAAGGCCATTTTTTTAAGTAAAGCTTGCTTTGAAAGTTTGGAAATATCAGTAAAAGTTAATTCAGGAACGAGATAAAACTTCCTAATTCTTTCAAAAGGAGAGACTTTCTTATTAAATTCCTGAATAAGATCAGCTAAAACCGGCCTGTTAAAAACATCTGAAATAAGAGCTATTTGAAATCCTTCTCTCTCACTAGGTATAGGGAGAAGAATGTATTGCCCCGCTATTTCTTTTTTTTTTAATACAATATTCATTAGTGTGTCTTCCAAACCCTCTAGGTTTATTTTCTCTCCTAATATTTTTATTTGAGCCGTGTTATCTATTTGTAAAAAAGACCCCTCTAAAGAGCCTTTATCTTCGGTAAAGTACCAGCCGTCCTGACTCGGGTTTTGAAACTCTAAACGAGAAGACGAAGGTAAAAGAGATACAAAACCACTAAGAAGACTCCCGGACTGAATAGCCACTTTTTTTTGAATAATCTTAACTTGAACATGAGAAAGGGTTTTCATTTTAGGCATTTCCATTTTATCATACTGATCTGGTTTGATCCCCAGGAGGGCTGGTTTTGTGGTTTTTGTAAACTCCTTCCTAAGGGAAGCTCCTTCTAGGGAGGAAGCGGAGTTCGAAAACATGCCTCTGTGAAGCTGGTCCTCGCCTCTGCTTTCGCGAAATCTGGCTTCGCGGGGAACGGCAGGGGTTTCTGACCGGTGCGGTATAAGAGTGTCTAACTCGGCTGTAGCCACCTGAGAAGCACATTCCGTAAGACCGTAGGAAGGAAGTAAGGGCCAATTTAGCTTTCGGGCGGCATGGTAAAGGATGGGGTTTAAACTTTCTCCTCCCACTACAACCGCCCTTAAAAAAGAAGGACAAGCGTGTTGAGCTTTTACTATATCATACACTTGTGCAGGAACGAGAGAACTCAAAGTGATCTTATTTTGATTTAAAAAGGCCAAAAAAGAAGAAGCGGACCATTTTCCTGAAAATAAAAAGCAAGAGCTATGAGATAGGTGAGCACGAGCTAAAATAGCTAAACCTCCTACATGAAACAAAGGAAGGCAAAGCCCCCAACGATCCTTCTCCGTAACATGGAGATGCCGATTAACCGCTTGAGCGGAAGTGAGTAAAGCTTCCTTGGAAAGAGCGACCCATTTTTGACAAACCCTACCGGAGGTAGCTAGCCATACATGTGATTTTAAATAAGGAAGCTGGGGTATAGAAGATACAAAAATATCTTTTTTTGCGTGCTTCTCATTAAAAAACACCAAGGAATTTTCTGATTCCCAATCCACTTGAGAAGGATTAATTTTATAGAAAGCTGTTTTCATCTTTTATACCCTGCGGGTATTATTTTTTTTGTAACTTTACAGTCTCTTCCTATCGCCTCTTTTTTCTCTATCGGTTTAGTATAAGAACAACATTTCTTCCAGGAAAGACGATCCAATAAAAAAGAATCCAAGCCCCAACCCTTTCCGGAAAGACGAGGGAAGCAAGGCCCTCGATCGGGTAAAGTGAACTTATGATTTTCATACACATCCTTTTGAACCAAGCCACACACTTCTCTTAAATGAGGATGGATTTTATAAAATCGAGCAGCAAAGTAAGCGCTGGAAAGTTGATCCAAGGGATGAGAAAGGCTATGAGTAAAAATGACTCTTTGAAAAAGCCCAGCCCTTTTTTTTCTAAGCAGCTCTGGTTCGCTTTTTCTGGAATTTTTCCACACTAAAGTAGATACAGGCAAGGTATTTTTTCCATTCCATACATCTAAAGCCAAAGGATATTCTTCGTATTGCATCCACAGACGCTCTTGATACTGAAAAGGCACTTCCATAAAATCCAAATATTGAGTATCCATTTTAACTAAATATTCCTCGCTCCACCGCCGCCATTGTTGCTCGTTTAATTTTATATAAAAATCCAAACGCCATTTAACAGAAGAACCTAAAGTCTGCATCCATCTTAAAAGTTTTTGTGTTTGTCTTTTTAAAGGAGTATTTAATTTTACTTTAAAAATGCGAAAACCCTGATTTAATACTTTATCTAAATCGCAGAAATTTTCTACATCCGAAATAAGGTAATGACTTAAAGGAATTTTTAAAGAACTCAGTAAATTAAACTCCTGTGTTCGTGCCTTTGCCTCTTCTCTGGCAATAGCTAAGACCCTTGAACATAAGGTCGTACATTCTTTTTTCCTTAATTTGTCCAATTGAACTTTTAAGGGAGCTTCCCCTTTCTCTGGCCAGGGATGAAGATCAGCATGACCCGTCTTTCCATCCCTAAACTCTACTTTTAACAAAGCTCCACAACGAACCTGCCCCGTTTTTTTCACCCTTAATTCATAAAAAGCATACCAGATATTCTTCACTGAACTATTTAACAGAAGATCCATATATCATATCCTGACCGGTTCGTTCAATATAAGCTCTAAGCCATTTAAAATAGCCCATTTTCTCCCGACACCAAACAGAAAGATAACAAAAAAATAAATAATAAGTAATGCAGTAAAGTGAAAGCAAAAACCCGGCTATAAATATTTTCTTTTTCAAAAGCTTTATATAAAAGAGAATGTAAGTATATTGAAAAAGGAAATAAAATCAAAGGTAAAAACACCACCATACCCAAGCCTTTAAAAAACCAATAAGAAGTAAACAAATAAGGGAGGTAATGAGCTAGAGTCCACTCCCAAGTTCCAAATTTTCGACCAAATCTGACAACCAAAGTTTTCTTTTGAGCCTTTCTATCTTCTTCTTCATCTCTTAGATTATTAACCAATAAAAGACTTAAAGCTAAAAAACCACATTGAAGACCAGCTACAACAGCACCTTCATCCCAATAACCTGTATTAAGATAAAACACCGCTGCTACAGGAATGAGACCAAAAAATAAAAACACAAAGATATCAGCTAACCCGGTATAAGCTAGAGAATAAGGCCCACCGGTATAAAAATAAGCTAAAGCTAAACTTGCAACACCTATAAAAAAAACAGGCCAACCCCCCTGCCACACTAAATAACTGCCAGTGAGCGTAGCTAAAGATAAACAAAAAACGCCACCTTTAAATAACTGGGAGGGGGTGAGCCATCCTTTTTGCAAAGCTCTTTTGGGGCCTTTACGAGCAGAATCATCCGCCCCTTTTAGAAAATCAAAAGCATCATTAAAAAAATGCGTCGCTATTTGAATACAAAAAATACAAAAGAGAATAGACCCATTTAACAACCAGGAAAAATAATTCCACCCAGAAAAAGAGAGGCTAATACCAATAAGAGCAGGTCCTACACCCACAATAAGAGGCTTGAAACGAATGGATAAGATCCATCCAAAAATCACTTGTTTAAATGTGATGTACGACACATCGTTGTTTCTCACAAAAACCATATCTCCTACATAGGAGGTTCTGAAAAAGTTTTCTTGCCAATATTATTTCTTTAAAATAACAAAACTATAAATAAAACCAAACTGTTAGGACTTTTTCAGAACCGACTCTTTAAGGATAACGAGTAAACTTGGAAAAGTCGGGCCTTCTTTTTTCTAAAAAAGCTTTTTTTCCTTCTTGAGCTTCTTCACTGAGATAATAGAGCAAAGTAGCATTACCAGCTAGATCCATTAAACCTTGTTGTCCATCACAGTCGGCATTTAAGGCCGCTTTTAAACACCGAAGAGCCATAGGGGAATGCTTCAATATTTCTTTACACCATTTTAATGTTTCCGTTTCCAACTCCTTATAAGGTACAACACAATTAACCAGTCCCATCTGTAAAGCTTCCTTAGCTCCATATTGACGACACAGATACCATATTTCTCTTGCTTTTTTTTGCCCTACGATCCGTGCTAAATAAGCACTTCCTAAGCCTCCATCAAAAGACCCCACCTTCGGCCCCGTTTGACCAAAGCGAGCATTATCAGCACAAATAGTGAGATCACACACCACATGCAGTACATGCCCCCCTCCAATAGCGTAACCCGCTACCATGGCTATAACCGGTTTTGGTAAATTACGAATCTGTTTTTGCACATCCAAAATATTCAGTCTGGGAACCCCATCTGTTCCCACATACCCCCCTTTTGAACGTACCTTTTGATCCCCCCCCGCACAAAAAGCTTTAAAACCTTCTCCCGTTAAAATCGCCACCCCAATGGAGGATTCCTCTCGTACCCACTCCAAGGCTTCTTTCATTTCTTTCACTGTCTGAGGACGAAAGGCATTGCGCACTTCCGGCCTACAGATAGTGATTTTAGCCACACCATCCTGGGTCCTCTCTAATCGAATATCCCTGTATTTTTTAACAACAGTCCATAGTTTTTGTGACACTTTTTTCCTTGTTTTTGTAGATTCATCAAAGTTTATCTATATTTTTTGAAAATAAAGCCCCGTTAGACGAGCCGTAAAATCTTTCCTAAAGATAAGAGACAACAAAGGGAGAAAAATAAAACCAGTGGCACAAGAAACAAAAAATCGCAAAAGCCATCTGTAGGGATGCACTTCTTTTGAAGAATCTAAATGGCAAAGTCTTATCTTAGCAAGAGCCTCTCCATAGGTTTCAAAACAAAACAAACGACATAACAGACAGTAAATTTGAGAAAAACACAGAAAGGTTAACAGAATCTGAGGCCATACCGATGGAAGTACAGCCATAGGAACGGGTTGAGTTAGAAACACAAATAAAGCAAAAGGCGGAAAAAACAATAAAGAAATAATAAAGGTATCCACCAGGTAAGCTTTTAAGGAAAAATAAAATGTTTTTTTAGGAACCAACTGATTTTTATTTAAAGACGGTTCGGTCAAAGTATTTTTATTTAGAATATCCTTCTTGTCCGAGGCGGATATACTAACCTGGCTTGTCTTTTGTAGTTTCCGTAAGCTTTTTCCCAAAAATGAACGAAGTTCAGAGTTCGTAAATTCCTGACCGGAGCGGTCTAAAGTGGTTTTTACCGGTGATACGGAAGAAGGCTCTTGAGTGTTTTTTTTTATAAGATTTTTAGAAAGACCAGGGGTTCTTGTTACAGGAGAAGAAGCTGGGTTTTCTTCTTCCTTATTTTCCAGGATCATAGATCTGTTCCCTGAAAAAAAACCCGAGCTCTTTTTTCCTAACCACGGTTTTTCTAATAAAGATATAAGATGCTCATAATTTTGTAAATTGTCCAAGTCCAAGGATCCAGATAGGAGAGATTCAGGCCATTCCGGTGAGGATAAAAAATTCTTTTTCTGTAAATCAGCTATTTTTTTAGAAGGACCGGAAACCCCAATCTGTAAAGGAGGGTCATAAAAACCTAAACCTTCACTTAAAGGCTTAAAAGATATTTCTTCCATATACTTCCCCTTTATTACGAAGCTCGGTGTGCGTGTCCCTATGGTCTCTTTTTTCCCCGAAGGAACGGTGATTCCTCTTTGGGTAAGAAAGTCTCTGAAAAGCAGGCATTTCTATACTCCATTCAGTTAATAGGAATAAAAATACTATACTATCTGTTTTTGGAAAGTATATCTTTACTCAATGCTCCACTAAAAATATATAAACTTCTTAACCCCCTCTTCTCACAGAAATAGTACCTACATCTTCACAGTTGTTGCAAACAAAGAGAGGAGAGGAATTAAAACCCTGCACAACAAATTTTTTTAATATTTTTTTATAAAGAAAGACTCTCTCGATGAGATGTATGTAGTTCCTTTTTTTCCGGAACAGATTTTTGCTGTATTTCTTCTCGATGAACTTTAGTTTCTTTGGGGGCTGAGATACCCAAACGAACCTGACGCCCTTTCACTTGCACTACTTGAATTTTTATTTGACCATCAATGAGAATACTACTTCCTACTTTACGCGTTAGCACTAACATCCTTAGACCTCCTTGCCTTATATATTCTGTGCTGCCCTCAAATTAACACCCAGTACAAAACTGTCTGCAAAGTAATGCTTATTACATGATTTGTCAAATATATGTTACAAGATTGAAAAATATATACGCATAAAGTAAAGGCACCTCGCTTTTACCGCAAGCTCTTTGTGCCCCTTAAGAATAATAAGTTCATGTTATTTTAGGTGTTTTTTTCTAAAATACAAAAAAATTGGAAAGAGATTTTTTCTTTTTAGCCCCATTTAATTTGTACTGAATCCCTAATTCCAAAAATAAAATTTTGACAGTCTTTGTTATTTTTCTTTGATAATTCTATACAATACTGTATAGTATGAAAAAATTACTCTATTTGTGTAAAAAATATATCTCCTTGTTTATTATCTTTGTTAGGCGATATAGAGCTTCTGATGCCGCAACAAATAAATACACTGACTGGCATTAATATCTTGAATTTGATCTGCTTTGATCCCGGTTTGTGCAAAGGCCCATTTTGTGGTTTCTACACACTCTCCCCAATAAAAAAAAAGCTTACTTAGCCTATCCTCTTAAAAGCGAGGCTTCCTGACCTTTTCGGTCATAACTCATATTGTCTTGTCTTATATATAAAAAAATCAAAAACTAAACTCTAAGGGTTTTATTTTTCTGAACATGCCAGGAATTCTCACTTTTGAATAAATGGAACACCAACAGAAAAGTTTAAAAGAAAAAATACAATACCTCTATATATGAAAACATTTCCAAAACAAAAAAAAAACTCTATACCAAGGTATGCCCTGTATTTCTCTGTTATAGTGCTTATGGGTTTTTCTCCTTTTCCGGCCTTTACGCAACAAATAGAAAAAAAGAAACAACTAAAACGCCCACACTGGATAGGTCTCATTTTAATAGATCCTTTTTCTGATCTGCCTCTTATCCATAATTATTGGGTAGAGCAATGGATTCGCGCTTTTCAAAGCCGTTATTCCACCCGTTTTCGTATTTGGTTAGAGAGATCTTATCGTTACACTCCCATGATGAAAGAAATTTTTAAAAAACAAAATTTGCCGGAGGATCTGGTATATTTAGCCATGATTGAAAGCGGTTTCTCAGCTAGAGCTATTAGCTCTGCTCAAGCTGTAGGATACTGGCAGTTCATCAAAGCCACTGCTTCCCGTTTTGGCCTACGAGAAACTCTCTGGTTGGATGAAAGAAGAGATTTTGAAAAAAGCACCTATGCTGCCAGTCAATATTTACGGTTTTTATATAAACAATTTGGAGACTGGTATCTAGCCGCAGCCGGATATAATATGGGGGAACAGAAGTTGTCCCGCCTGATTCAAAAATATAAGACAAAAAATTTTTGGTCCTTAGCACAAAAATATGACTTCCCCTATGAAACAGCTCAATATGTGCCCCAACTCATAGCGGCTATCACTATTGCTAAAGCCCCCCCTCTTTATGGTTTTAATTATTTAAAAATAAAAAAGCCTTATACTTATGAAATTTTTTATTTGCCAGGGGGAACAAATTTACGCCTTTTAGCCAATTATATAAAAGAGCCTTACAAAAGAATAAAAGCTCTGAATCCTTCTTTGTTGAAAGATCACATTCCTAGACACATGGAAAGCTGGAGAACCCGCATCCCCAAAGGATCCAGTAAAAAAGTATCTCAGTATGTCAGCACTTATCTCATATCCTCTTTAAATAAAAATAAGTAATGGCTTATAATAATATTTTTAAAAAAATACACAAACAAGAAAGCTCGTCGGTTTTTTTCACAGTGATTAATAAGGGGACTGAATTAATTAAGAAATAACCCTATTTTTCAAGAGCTTTTATAAAACTTTACTTATCAGAAAAACCTCTTTGACATAAATTATCAGGAAGGGGGGCTTTGATTTTTTCTACCAATCTATCTAATTCACCTTCACTTCTTAGTCGCATCATTGCTCCTTTATCCAGAAATGTACGGAAAGAACCCTCATCAAGGCTTTCCCTTACTGGATACACTTCTCTAAGAAAATTATGTCTTATTGCAGCTTGATCTATTTGCCCTGTACTATCAAAAATCGGCCAGGTAGGGTTCCTCTGTTTTTTCTTCCTTTTCAGATTACTGACGGCTACATGAAAACCCGGATCTGGAATGTTTTTGGTTATATTATACACAATTTGCAAGGCCAATATGTTTCCAATCTTATTAGCCATCTCTTCTATTTTATTAAACCAGACATCCCTCTGTTCTGTGTGATTTAATGCGCTATACATCTTATACATTTCAAACATATAAATTACTTCTTCCTCTTTTTGAGCAAAAAGTAAAACAGAAAACACCAATAAAACACCAAAGACGAAATAAACTTTTAGGGTCATGACTCTTTTTTTAAATTTCTTTCCATAGCCAATTATGGTCTGCATAACAACCCCCTTTTTATTTGCTCACGATTTTAATATCGTTTATTTACTGCTTAAATATAAAAGTAAATTTAGTTCACAATGTCATTTTTTTAATTTTAAATTCCTAAAAACTAAAGAGCATTTGTTTCTGATATTTGGTCCCATTCTTTTCGCGCCTCTTTTTATGTCTTTTATATGATCAGAAATACTCTTTGAGCTAAGACGGTTATAAGCATATCCGCTAAAAACCAACAGACCAAGCCAAAATAAAGAATCAAAAAGAGTAAGGTTAGTAAAGCTTTTATCAGACACAAAGACAAAAACAACATTGCTAAAAATTCCAAGAGTTAGTAATATAGAGAGGTCAAACGCATTTTTATTAATTTCTGTAGGCAAATACCGTGTGTTCAAAAGTGAACTCATCTCATATATTTGCTGTGCTTTTTCCTCTATAGTTTGAGACTGAATAAATTCTCTTAACCTTACTTCTTCAAAATTAGCCTTTTGTATAAATGCTTTAATTCCAGAATTAAATGTTTCTAAAGAAACCTTTCTTCGAAATGGTTTAGCAGAGTGGTAAAGCTTTTTAAAACCATGTAAGGCTTTTTCATAGTCTGAATCAAGTGAAGAAAATGAATCATAAAGTTTTTGTCTTATCCGATGGTCTGTTAGTTTAATTCCGTCTATAATTTTTTTGGTTTCCTCGCTTCTTTTTGTAAAAACCAAGTTATGATGCATAGTCCAAATTTGAGGTAAGCCAAAAAGAATAAACCCCGCTCCTGCAAAGTACAACGCTCCAACAACATTAGAGTAAAAAGAATACTCTGGAGTAAAAATTTCTCTCCCTAAGATCATAATAGGAAGAGAAACGGCCCAAAGTCGCATTCCTATTCTAATAGATTTCCAAAGGAGCCCGCCGGCATCTATCCGTTCCTCCTGTTCTTTTCCTTCATATATTTTTTCTCCGAAGTTACCAGGATATTTCGAACTATCTAATGTATATTGCCATACTCCTGGTGTATTTTTTGTTAGGTTAAAATATTCTTCAAGAGGAGCATACGATTTTTCCTGCTTTTCAAATAACTTTTTTAACTTTTCATTTCTCTTTAGGACAAGAAACTGTAATTGTTGTCTGGCAGACATAACATCATGTATACCGATATTTGCACCTGCTTCATATAGATGAGGTGCACTAGAACGATGCATAGTATAAGGCTCTATAGCTGCTACATGCATATTTCCAATATAAAAATCGCCACGAGGAGTCAAACTTGTTAATGGAAACCCCACTAAAGCAAGGTGATCTATTATTAAACCACGCCAAAATTGATCTGCTGCCGCCGGAGTAGGGTAATAAGACATTAATACTCTGGCTTCCTCTGTATTCCAGGCTAAACCCTTCTGAAAACCTTGAGTTACTACCCTTCTTAATTCCCGTACTTGTTTCCGAGTCCATGCTATAGACTGAACTTTTTGAGCTATTTCTAAAGCTTTTCGGTTAAAATCATCATTTATTTCTGTCACATCCCATTCAAATATAGAACGAGTTAAATCTGTTCTCGCGTGTTTTAAAATGTACTCGCTCAGTTCGTAAGACACATAGTTAAAATCGAGCATAAGCTTTTGATCTTTATAATCAAAGCTGTGATCCATAGAGAAAGGCCCCGTGAGTAACGATCTAATATCAAATTCTTGGTTAGAAAGAGCATAATAAGCCATTAACCTAGATAAGCTTTCCACTCGCTTTTTTTGTTCACTTGCTAAATCCACCAACTGAGATTTTTTTTCGTAAAACTCCCCTCTTCTCCACCTAGGCCAACCCAGCCCTAAAAACATAGGCCGCCTAATGTCACCAGCTCTACCTAAATCAGACTGAGGGTTAACCCTTTGAAAAGGATTAACTCCTTGAGTAAGAGCCGCATGAACATGAGGCTCCCCTAAAATTTGAAACCCTCTATAAATTAAAGGAAGTGATAAAGCGGCTACTTTAAAGCCAAAAGCAGCTAATCTATCTCGCGTACGAATGTGGTCTGCACCCCATTTTTCAATAATTTGCTCAAGGGTGAGTTCAAACTCTCCTGGCAAAGGCAGATTTTGTTTTAACTTATTTAAAATAGGAATAGCAAAATGGCCTGCTGCCGCCACAACTACTAAAAAACCAACTCCTAAAAAAAGGAGATTATTAACAGCATCTCCAGTAGAATTCCCTACCCCTCTATAGTAGGAGAGGGAAGAAAAAGTCTGCGCACTAGCTAAGATCCAAGCAACTATTATCACACCTATATCAATCTTGTGTTCTTTAATAAGATC
Source organism: Bdellovibrionales bacterium (assembly GCA_028819305.1). Classification (GTDB taxonomy): domain Bacteria; phylum Bdellovibrionota; class Bdellovibrionia; order Bdellovibrionales; family UBA1609; genus JANQSP01. Next base: position 60,847 of record JAPPLY010000057.1, on the reverse strand, counting down.
AATATATTTATTATTTAACCATTTCTTTAATCTATGTCTTTGCTCTTCTTGATGAATAGCGACAATGGGCTTTAAAGCTTTTACTATTTCCTCAGATGAAATAATCTTTCCTTCTTCCTTTAACCTGTTATTAAATAAATGGGGAGCAGATTCTGTTATTCTTTGATAATCTTCAAGCCACTCAGTATGTGAAAAACGATCTGAATTCTTATCCACATATCTATATGTTAAAAAATACGGCATAAGCTCTATTAACTCACTAAATTTACTAAAATAAGAAATCGCTTTTTTATTTAATACAGCGGAGAGGATGGTGTCTAGTATCTCTGTTAAATAGAGTTCTAACGAAGAACCACTAGAAGAGGTATCCCTATCTAGTTTTAAATTTCTTACTTTAATTAAAGAGTCTAATATCATATACTGTTTATTTACCGCAGGTATGAGATCTTTTGATCTGGCTAAAACACGGGTTATTCTTTTTTCATTGTTAGAATCATCATAGGAAATCAATAAATCTCCAGCAGAAAACATAGGTTTGCCATCTAAGTTGACAGCCACATCATTATGAGAACCCTTTACAGGAGGTTGTACAGTTCGATCTATAAACTCCAGTTTCACATTTTTTAAATCTAATACATGACCTGCCGGCAGGGAAATAGATGGAATAGGCGAGACACCTAATAATTCATAGACAAACATCATGTGATATAAAATAAAACCTCTTTTTCTGTGCAGAAGAACTAAAAACTCCTTATCATAATCCCAATCAACAATATCTTTTTCTTCTATGTTATCAAATGTATGAATGAGACCTATTTTTTTGTTTAAGTTATGTTTTTGACTCTCTGAAACTACTATCCCTTTAAATACCAATTTCCCCTGATCGTTAAATGCCACATCAATATTCGTAAGTATTCTTTTATAAGAATGAACACTTTTACTCTCCTCATCAAAATGAACAGTAAAAGTGGGACTCTCTTTGTAATCTAAGGCGGTCACTGATTGATTAGAAAGAGAGAGTAAATCAAACTTGGTTTTTAATGCTGGCCTGGAATCTATATACTCTCCTAAACGATTTTCCGTAAAAGCCTCTCCCATCTCTCGAAGAACCTGGCTGGCTTCCCTAAACTCTAAAGGTAAATCTTCTTGTGTTCTTCTGTATTCTGCCTCGAGACGATTTATCAATGTCTCAACATTAGAATTAGAATAACCATAAGAAGGTATAAAAATTAAGGATAAGGAAAGAATACATCTTAGTCCTGTATTCAAGGTGCTTTTTATCATGTTTTACTCTTCCCTTTCTTCGTTCGCTATTTTTTCTATCTGTTCTTTCAAATTATTAGGTAAATGAGGGCAATTCTCTGGAACCCAGTGAAACTCATCCCCATCAGCAAACCAAGCTTTCACATGAGAGGCAATACCCGGGTATCGGAATGCTTTAGGAAACATTTCCACCGGGTGCGGCTCATATTTTTGAGGAGCATTATCAACCCAATTTCTTAAGAAGGGGGCATCTATACGAACATCTTTAAAAGGATTCCACCATGGTCTAAAACAATATTCATAAAAATTTTTATTTTCTTGCATATATCTACTGACATATCTCAACTCTCTAATTGTTTGACCCCGTATGGTTTTATTTAAAAGTTCAGGGGATTTATCATAATCCACAAACCAACCTATCCAAGTTAGATAACATCTATCTCTATGGGGTCTATGCCTCTCTTCTTCCCTGGGGTTTTCAAACACATCCAACATACACTGTGGCTTATCGTAATCAGGATACTCCTTGCACTTTGTAAAAAAACTAGGGCAATAGACAAATACGGAGTCTTGTTCACATTGCTCTATGATCGCCTTTTCATGCTGAGCAACTAAACTTGTGTACATTTGCCTTAAAGGCTCCCCCCTTTGAAAGGGCAATTCATGGGTAGCTTCACAGGTAATAGAACCTAATAAATCTTCCTGGCATTTTTCTCTTTCACCCTCTTCAAGGCTTTTACAGCTTTGTATCGAATTTAAGTCTTCATTTTTAAGATAATTATTTCTAAAATCCACTAACACTAAACGAGGAAGGGTGGGTAGCATGTGTGGAATTATAAGTAAGAAGTTCCCGGACACATAAAGTTCTTCTAAATGAGAAAGCTTACCAATATACTCATCTATATAATGAAGAGAACTGTTAGACATATCCAATATTTTTAATTTATGGAGGCAAAACACCTCCATAGGAATCTCCTGATCTTCATAGTTATTATGAGTCGCTAGCAAAGTTGTTAAACTGTTTTTCAATTGACATATTTCTTTTGGAAAACTTTTAATACCAGTTCTTGAAATATTTAATTTTTTTAGATGAGGAAGATAAGAAACAAACTCCGGTAAAGATAGTAAGGTGGGGTTGTTTGATATATCTAATTCTTCCAGGGATTTAAAATAAGGTGCATACTTTTTTGTTAACAAGCCCCCCTCTCCTTTATTGATCTCTATCCTTAAACTTTTAATGAAATGGAGGTCTTTTAGAGTGCTATTTTCACACTCCTTTTTTAAACTCGTTGAAACCGCTTTTTTAAGACTATTCGGAAAAGAACAAACTAATGGTGACTGACCCTCATTTCCTTTACCCTTATCAAATGGTTCTCGTTCACATCCCACACTCCACAAGAATAAAACGACAAAAATCCTTATTTTGAATGTCTTTAATTTGTCTTTCATTATTTTTATAAACTCCTTATCACAAAATACAGAACGCACTCCATTTTATTTCCTAAATATCCATAAAAAAATTTTACTTATACTTTATAGAGGAGAATAATTAAATCTATTTTAAATATTTTTAGAGCAAATTTGACATAATTTAAACAAAACAAGAAATATATAAACATTATATAAATATATGGAGCACATACTTATAAGTTTTTCTTATGCTTTTAAAATTTATTAATAGAGAAAAAAGAATAAGATAATATTTATCTCTATTTCATAGATTCCCACGGCTAAAGCCGTGACCCTCTGCCTGACGGCCACATAGAGGAGGTATATAATTAAGAAACAACTTCCCCCTTCTTTAGGTTACTTGACACCTCAAGAATGGGAAATCAGATTGAAAAAACAAGAGGAAATAAGATCACCTAGATTTCTATCCAACATGTTAGAAGCGCACTCCAGATATTAAGATCCATGTAATTCCGGGTAAGGCAGAAGAAAATCCATAGCGTAAACATGCTGTTTAAGCCAACTCTCCTGTTTTTTATAATGTGGACAAAAGAGGAAAACCAAGGACCAAAAAGCATTAGAATGATTAAGGTATCGTAAATGAGCCAATTCATGGATTACGACATAAGTTAAAACTTCCGGAGGGGCTGCCACCAATCGCCAGTTAAGAGAAATACGCCCCGCACTGGAGCAACTTCCCCAAAGACTTCTTTGAGAGCCTATACGAACCGAATGGGGATGGAGATCCATACGAGAAGAAAAGTGGGAAAGAGCTGAGTGTAAAGATTGCTCTCCTTCTTTTTTATAAAAGTCCCTCAGTTTTTTATTTAAAATCTTTCTATCTAAATCTGCCACTCCATACCACCCATAGATCAAGTGTTTTTCTTTTATATAAAAAAAGGAAGAAGAGGAAGGGGTTTGAAAATCTTTTTTATGTACAGAAATATTTTTATACTTTAGCTTAAATATCTTCCCCTTAAAGAGGAAACTCTCCCCTTCATAAAATCGCTTTACAGGATATTTTTTTTTTATTTTTTTTTGTTCTGAAATTTGCCTTTGTACCCACTTCCAGTGACTTTCTAAAAAAACGGTTATTTCTTTAAAACAGGTGTTACGAGAACAATTGACTTTGACCTGTCCTCCTTTTTCTACACTTAAAAACAGACTTCTCTGATAAGGTCTTCGCAACAAAATGATAAGAACATCTTTATATGTAAAAGAGGATGGTCTCTCCAAAGAAGAGTCCTTTAAATCCCTTATAAGAGAAAAAAACGAAAGCTGCTCCATAATTTCACCATAAAACCACTTTTATTATTGGTCAGTATAAAAATCCAATAAAATCCGGCAAAGTCCAGGCTTTATAAGAATTTAATAAATAAACCCTTATTTTATTATTTGATCTTTGAAATAATCTTCTTTTATACAATCCTCATATAACAAGATTAAAAATGTAAAAAGAACCTGGTATAATGAGTAAAAAATTAAAAAAATATCACTATCAACTTAATTCTTTTTCTAAAAAATGATATAAATAACACTCTCGCCAGAAAGAGAGCTTCTTTTCTATACCGGTTCGGTATCACACTTTGGAGGTGTATAAATTGTCTTATCAAGTGCTAGCTAGAAAATGGAGACCTGCTGTTTTTGAAGACCTTGTTGGCCAAAGTTCTGTTGTGCGCATTTTAACAAATAGTTTAAAACACAAACGACTGCACCCTGCCCTTATTTTCTCAGGCCCGCGCGGTACAGGAAAAACTTCCACGGCACGTATTTTATCTAAAAGCTTAAATTGTTTAAATTTAAAAAATTTTATTCCCTGCAATCACTGTACAGTTTGCCAAGACATAGATAGCAGCTGCTCTTTAGATGTTATGGAAATTGATGGAGCCTCCAATAATGGAGTGGAAGCGGTGAGACAGCTAAAAGAAACCATTATTTATCTTCCCGCCGCTCCTTATAAAATATATATCATTGATGAAGTGCACATGTTATCTGTGAGCGCTTTCAATGCGTTGCTAAAAACATTGGAAGAACCTCCCCCTCATGCTCTTTTTATCATGGCTACAACAGAGATGAGAAAAATTCCTGCCACGGTACTTTCGCGATGTCAGATTTTACAATTTCATCAGATCGCTGACCACCTTATCTATGAGCAGTTAAAAAAAATATGTAAGAAAGAAAAAGCACAGACAGAAGACAATGCCCTATGGATTTTGGTAAGAGAGGCGCAGGGTTCTTTAAGGGACGCTCAGGGGCTTTTAGATCAAATGATGACATTTTGCCATAATCACTTTACATCTAAAGATGTAAGTGAAGTGTTAGGATTGACAGACGAGGCTCTTCTTACCCAAAGTCTCCAAGGGATTTTAGAAAAAAATCCCCAACAAATACTGAAAGTGCTTGACCAACTTCATATAAAAGGAGGAGACCCTTCCGTTTTCTTACAAAACCTGATTAAAGAATTAAGAAATCTATTATTATTAAAATTAGCTCCCCCCCCCTCTACACACCATTTGATCTCTTTGTCTCAAAAGGAGAAACTAAAACTTTCAAAATGGGTTCAAGATATCTCCCCCGAAGATCTCCATCTCCTTTTAGACATGGCTTTAAAAGGCTCTTGGGATATCACTCGCGTTCAAGACACAAAAGTCTTTTTAGAAATGCTCCTTTTAAAAATGAGTCAAGCTCCTTATGTAGAAAGCCTCTTTGGAGTTATACCTCCCACAACAAACAAGCTACCTCCACCAAAAAAAGAAGCCCCGAAAGTCACAAACCACTCCATCGAGGAAAAAAAAGGACAGATATTAAAAGAAGTTTCACCGTCGAAAGAAACCCAGGTTCAAGAACATCATTTGATCCAGGAGATCCAAAACATATTTTCCGCCGAGATTTTAGATTCTAAAGATTTATAATCTCCATCCTATTTTTCTCGTAACAAAGTGATATGATAATCAAATAGGTTTAGGCCATAATTCAAATAGACACTCCCGCCAATAATTTGGGACTTCCTGAAAAAATTCTATATTCACCTCAAAGCAGCCTTTTCCCAGATGTTGAGTGCCGACCACTTTCCCTTCCCAATCCATTTCCATATCAGGTATATATATACGAATGTTTTTATACCACAAAGTATTTAAGTGTAATTGAAATTTGAGAGAATCCGGCACCAAATTACGATAATTAAGAATGAGCTTAAAACCACTGGTTGTCACCTCCGAAATAATTGCTCTTTTAGCTATAATATTTTCCTCATTGGAAAAAGTGATAGAACAAGCTTTTATCTGTTGTGTTTCCTGATTACTCAAATTCATTATAAGTACCCACCCTTTCTGTTACGTACCTGTCATCAGTCAAGAACCAAAGTTTTTATATTGATCCCGGCAGTAATCCCTACAAGATCAATATAAGTATCGGTCACCAGACTAAAGTCTTTAAAGATTTTTTACCAACTTGGTTTTTTTTATTCTTCTTCCTTAAGATTCTATAATTGAAACACTTTTCTGACTAATAAATTTATAAAAACCATTTTTAAGAAAATAAAACCAAACGGAACAAACTCATCAAACAGTAAAAGACCTTTTTTAAGAAGAATTGAAAACGACCTTATCTCAAAACATTTAAAATAAAATTCCAGATTGTTCTCCTCAAGGATTATTGAAAGCACCCCCCTTTCAGAACTTTGGCGCATGGAGAAATTATTACATAGTAAACTCAAGGATTATTGAAAACGACCCCCTTTCAGAACAGTAAGGACCATCTTTAAAAGCGTTTTTAAAGGCTCAAAAACATTTTGCCCTTTTTCAGCACAAGCTGAAAAATCAGGATGATTATAATAATTTAAGGCTGTACGAATATGTGTAATAGAATGAATATCCGGTAGATCTCTTTTATTGTACTGTATAACCATAGGAATTTTTTCTAAAGATAAGCCTTCTTCACTTAAATATTGTTTTAGCTGGTTCATAGATTTTTCATTTTCCTCCATTTTACCTTTTTGTGAATCCACAACAAACACGATACCATCAACTCCCTTCAACAAGAGTTTTTGAGAAGTTTCAAATAAATCATTTCCCGGAATGGTATAAAGGTGAAATCGCGTTTTAAACCCCCGAATGGAACCGATATCCAAAGGCAAAAAATCAAAGAAAGCGCTGGGTTTTGTCTGCAAAGGAATGGAAAACACATCCCACTTTTGATCTAAAGTATTTCGGCAGATCCATTTGATATTAGTGGTCTTACCAGCTCCTACCGGACCGTAATAGATGACCTTACAATGAATTTCCTTGGAGTTATAATTAAAAAGAGACATTTTTATATTTCCACTCGATTTTCCAAAGCCCGACCTAAAGTTTGTTCGTCAATATAATCAATATCTCCTCCAAACGGGATACCATGAGCTAGGCGAGATACTTTTACATGATAATTTTTCATCATTTTTCCTATATACAAAGCTGTAATATCCCCTTCCATATCTGCATCTAAAGCCAAAATCACTTCTTTTATTTGTCCTTTTCGTATTTTATCCATAAGAGGGCCAAGCGTCAGATCCTCCGGGGTAACCTTATTTAAAGGGGATAAAGCCCCATGTAACACATGATATTGCCCTTTAAATTTACCAGACGCTTCAATATGAGCAATATCAAAAGGTTCCTCCACAATACAAATAATATCTTTTTTACGAGTTGGAGAATCACATAAATAGCATAGCTTTTCCTCTTCGGTTAAAGTAAAACACCCTGGGCATTTTTTGATATTAGTTTTTATATCTTTTAGAGCTTGTCTGAGTTGTTGAATCTCCACTTTAGATGTTCTTAACAGCCAATTTGCCCAGCGATTGGCACTACGAGGCCCTACCCCCGGCCATTTTTTTAATTCATGGATCAAACGATCTAAAGAAGGGACATGATGTTTATAAACCATAAAAAACTTTTGCTATTATTTTATAATTTTGTCAATTTTTGCCACTTTGTTGTATAGAAAATAATAAGAAAGAGAAAAGGATACTCCTTGTTTGTGAGTTTGGAAGTGTGTTTATTATTCCATGCAGCCAGAGGGGAGTAAACAAGGTTCCCTCTCCCCGCTTTTACGGGGATAAGCTTAGCGGAAATGACTAAACTTCCTGGTCCTAGCGACAGTCTGGGAGCAAACCGAACGGATATAACATTATCAGCAATTTAATTTTTAGGAAAGAAAAACGGAATAAAAGCCTTTGCCTCTGTGGAATAATGATAAGGATTTAAGCTCGCTTGAAGATGCTCATTAAAAGTAGGAGAAAGAAGCTCCATTTTACCATCTCCATCCAAATCCACCACGGCTAATTGAACCGCCTGCCCACGATGATCAAAAAAACCATCTTTAGCGCTAGGAATTTCCACCCGAGTCACTAAGGCATGATAACCATTTTGATGTTTGGAATAAAACTCCAACACGATACCTTTTAAAGTTTGAAACTTTACTACCTTTATAGGGGTTCCATCATATATTAAGTCTCTTGAATGCACCACAGACAGTAACTTTTTCTCTTCAGATACAAGCCAACTTTGCACTCCCTGCCGCATAGGAGAAAACAAAATGACAGTAGAACCGACATTTAAAATAAAAAAAACAAAAATAAGAAAAAACCAGGATATCCTTGTCACGCTTTTTCCCTTTCTTCCTAAAAACACCTATTTTACGAACGAACCGGGTTAACTTATATTTTTTTTTCGGTTCATTTATAAAAAATATAAAATTTTTATTAGTTAGAATAACTCTGGCTATCCTGAAAAATCAGGCCCTTTAGGGCTAAAACCCAATTTTTTTATAAAGGGATGAAATTTCTCAGGCCAGGGAAGAGAAAAGCTCAACAATTTCTGTTCTATCGGGTGAATAAACTCCAAGAAAGCGGAATAAAGAGCTATCTGTGAAAACGAATTTTCCTGACCAGCTGGATATAATTCTTTAGTCATACGATTTAAAGCTTTGCTTTGACGGCGACGGGAACCATAGACTTCATCTCCTAAAATAGGCAAGCCTTCCTGACTTAAATGAACCCGTATTTGATGGGTCCTCCCTGTTTCTAAACAACATTGAATATGGTGAAGGTCATCTTGAAAAGACTCTATAACCTGATAGTGAGTCAGAGCTTTTTTAGCCCCTGTTACTTCTTTATCAAAGGAGTAAAACTTTTTTCTATCTTTAGGGTGCCGACCAATAAAACTAAACACCCGCCCAGAATGTTTTTTCACTGACCCCAGGACTAAGGCCCGATAAATACGTTTAATTTTCCTAGATTTAAACTGTTCAATTAAAAAACTCTGAGCCCTATCGGTTTTACTTAAAAGCAAAAGACCACTGACCCCTTTATCTAAACGGTGAACAATACCTGGTCTTAGGGGATCCCCCCCGGAAGATAAAGGCACTTTTCCAATTAAAGCGTTCACTAAAGTATCTTGCTCGTGTCCAGCTCCCGGGTGCACTACTATACCAGCGGGCTTATTTATCACCAATATATCTGTATCTTCATATAATATAGGAATATCATAATCATAGGGTTTTAACGAGTCCTTTTCCGAAAGGGCTGTATCTCTTAAAAAAAAGCGATAACACTCACCTGCCTTTACCTTATGAGAAGGTTTAACACTTTCACAAGATCCGGCACGGACACTTTTCACCCATCCTTTTTTTATTATCTTTTCCGCCTGCGAACGACTGGAAACATATTGAGATAAGAAAATATCCAACCTTAAACCTTCCTGTTCTGGAGAAACCTGGATTTCTTTTTCCATCCGAGACACCTTATACCCCCCTTTTCCAACAAATCTTTTATGTCTTTATAAGAGATACTGGCGATCTTAAATACACGGGTTTAAGCTCTCTCCAGTCAACATAGTGAGAGACTTTAAGCTCTCTTTGCAAAAGAGAAGCCAAGTACTCTACTTTTGGAAAAATATTTTCTTTCACCTGAAGTTTGTCTCTCAAATCATCAGGTAATAAATCCTTATATACGGAATAGGCGTCTCCTATACAAACACATTTTTCAAAAATACCTTTACCTATATCCTTTGGAAGAACAACACAGGGAGGTATCAGTTCTTCTAATTTAGATTCTTTTTTTTGATAAAGAGCCTTATATACGCTGTTCTTAAAAGCATTTAAGATCACCAATATAGGTTTTTCTTGTTCTACCTGAGACTGCGCCAATATTTTAAGAGAAGAAACAGGGTATATAGGCCGACGCAATAAGAAACCTAAAGTCTTGGCAAAGCTCACTCCTACTCGCACACCGGTAAAACGACCGGGACCAATACCTAAAGCTATAAAAGCTATATGGGATGAGAGAGTTTTTAAATAGGAATGATTTGTAACGACTGAAGACGAAAAATCAGCCGGTTTGAGATAAAAATTCAAAATAGACTCAAAAGCCGGCGTGATAGCGGAGCTATGAGAAGGCCCTTTCCACTCCTTTACTAATAAGGGGCGATCTATACTCTTTTCAGATGACAGAGAATATAAACCGAGGGAGCCTCGGGGGCTAGTTGTTTCTATAAGTAAACAAACTTTTTTACAAATCACCAGGTAAATAACCAATTATGCAGATCATTGAAAGTGGTAAAAAGTAATAAAAACAAGACGGCCAATACTCCCATTTGTTGGGCTATTATCATTTTCTTTATACTTAACGGAGCTCCGTTAAAAAACTCGATCACATAAAATAACAAGTGCCCTCCATCAAAGACAGGAATAGGCAAGATATTAAATAAAAACAACTGCACTGACAAAATAGCCATAAGTCTAAAAAAATACTCTAAGCCATAAGAGTAACTATCATAAGCCGCCCGCCCTATAGTAATAGCTCCTCCCAAAGTTTTTGTAGATACCTCTCCCCCTACCAGCTTTTTAATATACACAAAAAGAAAGGCACACCAATGAAGCACTTTTCCTGTTCCAAAGCTTAAAGCTTTTACTGGATTTTTTTCCTTCTCAACATAGCTCTCCCCAACTGGAATAAGAGGGGACTGAGCAATGATACCTAACATGTAGGATTTTTTTTCCACCCCGTTTATCATTTGTTTTCTTATTTCCGGCACTAAAGAAAAAGATTTTACTTGCCCTTGTCTTTTAATTTCCATCTCCAAAGTCCCGTCCTGCTCTTTAAAGTTTTTAATTTTTTCCACTAAAAAAGACCAAGAAGGAACCTGCTCCCCGTTCAATTTAAAAATGAAATCTTCTTTTTTTAAGCCAGCTTTTTCCGCCACCCCGTTTTTCTTCAAATTGGCTATAAATAAATCAGAACGAACAAAACCCAGCTGCTGGGCCTTATCTCCTTTTTGATCATTTTTAGAGTGAGGTAATATTATTTTTTTTAGCTCTTCCCCCCTTTGCACTTCTAGCGTCCAGGAGGATTCAGAAGAAGGAGAGAGGCTTAAAAGATGAAATAACTCTTTTCGCGTATTTACTTTTTTTCCGTTCACCGACATCACTTTATCAAAAGTTTTTAATCCCGCTTGACCAGCGGGGCTATTTGGGTTGCTGACTCCCACCACCGCGGCAGAGGCGGAAAAGCTAAGCCCATCAATCACACCTCCTTTTTCTAAAAAGCCCCATTTTCCCGTAGCCGGTCCTGTTTGAGATAGCACCTTTTTTGTTTGCACTTCCCGGGAAAGATTTCGCACTTTTATATCCAACAAAGTATCTGGTTTTTCAAAGATAACTTCTCTCACCTCTTTTACACTTTTTACAGGAACATCACCAATAGATAAAATGAGATCACCATAAGCCAGCCCGGCTTTAGCGGCGACCGAAGAAGGGGCCAGTTCACCTATAACCGGAAGCCCTTTTCTTTCTCCCACAAAGACACTCAAACCGGCAAAAATAAGAATGGCTAAAAAAAAGTTCATTAAAGGGCCAGCTAAAACAATCGCGGCTCTCTGCCATAACTTTTTATGAAGAAAAGCCACCGGACGATCTTTTTCGGCTACTTCCTTTCCATACTCATGTCCAAACATTTTCACATATCCACCCAAAGGAAATAAGCTTATACAATAAAGAGTGTCCTTTTTCTTCCACTTCAGAAGTTTTTTACCAAAGCCAAGGCTAAAAACCTCTACCCTAACTCCACACCACCTAGCCACCATAAAGTGGCCTAACTCATGGATAAATACTAAAACTCCCAGCAAGACAATAAAAGGAAGGAGAGCACTCATTAAACTCCCTATAGAGAAAACCATATTAGATAATATAGACATGAATTATATTATACTGATCCCGTTTAAAAACACCAGTTCCTTTTTTATTTTTTTATATTTTTACATGGATTTTGAGATTCTAGAAACTATTACAAATAATCAAACTAGTATTTATAATCAGCTTTTACTTTATTGTGCGGAAAAGACAGCACGAAAAACATCAAATCCAGAAGACAAAAAAAGAAGAAAGAGTCAATTTAACAATTATAAAAAATCAATTTTGCCTGATTTTAATTATTCAATTGATTTTAATGAAAAAGGGATCCAACTGAGTTATAAAATACACAAAAGGTAAAGCCAACAAAAGCCCATCTAAACGGTCTAACAATCCTCCATGGCCCGGTAATAAACAACCACTGTTTTTCACACCCGCTTGTCTTTTAAGTAAAGAGACGAATAGGTCTCCTGTTTGAGCAATAAAAAACAAAACAGCCCCAAAAATAAAAAGAAAAAAAGAAAAGGGGAAATCAAATATTTCTGTCCCGAAGCGGGAAGCATGTTGTCCATCATATATATCTATATAAAAACTTAAAACCACAGCACCTATTCCACTGGCCAGCAAACCACAAAATAAGCCAAACCATGTTTTTCCAGGAGAAAGAGCGGGTGCCCATTTTTTACTTCCCCTTAGCTGACCTCCCAGGTAAGCAAAAATATCTCCTAAAAATACAACACATAAAAATAAAATCCAGGTGTTCGTTTTTTGATGTAAAAACATATCCAAAAACAAAACCGAAGGCAAAACGATATAAAGCCAACCTACCAGACTAAAACAAAGTCCATGAAAAATCTGCTCCCTCTTTTTTTTATGTAAAATCCAAAAAACAAAAACAAAAAACAAAAACAAGAAGATGAAAAATAACTCCAGCACATTTTGTTTTTTAAAAAAATAGAAACAATAAAAAAATAAAGAAGATAAAAGAAAAAATAAAAAAAAGCCTTTATTGTACCCTGTTGGTTTACTCCCAACGAAACTCGCGGAAGGGGGGGATGAGGATAGATCCTCTTTTTCACGAGAACAGTTCCCTGTTTCTAAAGAACCTTGGTTTTCCAGGGTCCTCTTTTTTCCAAAAAGAGAACAGAAACTCGGAAGGCGGCTATTTCCTGACCAACTCGGCATAAAAACCAATCGTTCATATTCCCAAACCAAAGCACCCATAATGACAAAGACGAGCAAAGGCATTCCTTTTTCTGGAAAAAAAAACCAAACTAGAATGAAAAAGGTAAAGGCCCCTACCGCCGTCAAAGTTCGAGAAATAAAATTATCTAACTTCATCTTTTTTACTTTCTTTCGAGAGAGGCTGCCCCAAACCGACGCGAAGTTTGGGTATAAAAATGCAAAGCTTTTTTTAGCTCAGCTTCATTAAAATCTGGCCAAAGAACATCACTAACATAGATCTCAGAATAAGCCGCTGTCCACAAATAAAAGTTAGATAAACGGCTCACCGCCCCTGTTCTAATAATCAAGTCTGGAGGGGGAAACACAGATGAACTCATATAAGAATAAAAATGATCCTCGGTTATGTTATCTATTTCCATCTGTCCCTCTTTAACCGCGCGGGAGATAGCCCGGACCGCTTGAATAATTTCTTGCCGACCTCCATAATTCACAGCTACAATAAGTTTAAGACCGGTATTGTTTTTTGTTCTTTCTACCATTTCATTAAAAATATTACGAACAGAAGGGGCTAGCTCCTCTAAATTTCCTAAAACATGTAAACGAATTTGATTTCTGTCCAACTCCTGCTGATAACGTGTTAGAGAACGACTCATCAGTTTCATTATAACAGATACTTCTATAGAAGATCTCTTCCAATTTTCTGTACTAAAAGCAAAGACAGTAAGATAAGGAATACCCCACCTGGAACAACTCTTAACCATTTGCCGCAAAGATTTTACTCCGCGAAAATGACCGAAATAACGAGGCCAGCCTTTTTTTTCAGCCCACCGTCCGTTACCGTCCATAATAACAGCGAGATGCTGAAGTGGCAAAGGGGCTGGTCTAGCCTCTTTTTTTTTCACATAAACCACTTTCTTATTTATACCTGTAAAAGTTCTTTTTGTTTTTTTTCTGACATTTCATTCACTTTTTCAATAAATTGATCTGTCATTTTTTGAATATCCGCTTCCGCCTCTTTTGCTACATCTTCACTCATTGTTTTTTCCTTGAGAGCTTTTCTTACCTGCTCGTTCATCATCTTCCGAATTTGACGAAATTCCACTCGGGCTTTTTCCACATCTTTTTTAAAAGCTCGAATTAATTCCTGCCTTCTTTCCTCTGTCAATTCGGGAAGGCGAAGGCGGATCACTTTACCATCTCTTTGCGGAGCCATGCCCAAGTCACTTTTAATTAAAGCCGATTCAATATCCTTTAAAGTGTTTTGATCCCAAGGAGAAATAACCAGGGATCGCGTGGAAGGACAAGAAATAGAAGCTATATGTTTTAACTCTTGTTCACTTCCATAAGTGTGAACCTTTATTCCTTCTAACAAAGAGCTATGTGCAGAACCGGTACGTACTTTTTTTACCTTTTCCTGGATATGCCAAAAAGCCTTCTGCATTCTCTCCTGCGTCTGTGATTTTATTTCCTCTATTTCCACTTTATTTTACACCCCTAATCTTTCTAAAAGAGAAGGAAAGCCCCCTAGTTCAGCCCCTCAGCCCCTCACAGCTTCCTCAATATATAATAGTGCCTAGCTTTTCTCCTTTAACAATACGAACAATACTCCCTTTTTTTCTTAAGTTAAAAGCAATTAAGGGCATTTGATTATCCATACACAGGCTCACGGCTGTAGAGTCCATAATTTTAATACCTTTATTTAAAATATCAATATATTTTAATTTATCATATTTTTTTGAATTTTTATTTTTTTCTGGATCTTCTTCATAAACGCCATCCACTTTAGTGGCTTTTAACAAAATATCCATATCCATTTCCATAGCTCGCAAAGCCGCCGCTGTATCTGTTGTAAAGTAAGGATTGCCTGTGCCTGCCGCAAAAATAACAATTCTATGTTTACTTAAATGACGAAGGGCTTTTCGACGAATATAAGGTTCCGCCACTTCAGAAATAGGTAAAGCGGTTTGCACCCGGGTTTCCACTCCCTTTTTTTCAACAGCATCCTGAAGAGCTAAGGCATTAATACAAGTCGCCAGCATACCCATATAATCCGAACTGGCTCTATCCATTCCTTCTGCCTCTTCCGAGGTCCCGCGAAAAATATTACCTCCTCCTACCACTAAAGCCAGCTGCACCTTCAGACGATGCACTTCCACCAATTCTTCCGCCAGACCAGATACGGTGGGAGAGTGAATACCAAAGCCTCCTTTTCCACTGAGAATTTCTCCACTCACCTTAATTAAAATCCTCTTATATTTAAGTTGATTCAAGGGGATCCCTCAGAAGAGGGGAGAGATTCCTCACCTAATTCAAAACGAACAAACCGGCGAATGCGCACATTTTCCCCTAACTGGGCGATCACATCTTTTAGGGCCGCTTCTACTGTTTTTGCTTCCTTACTTTGCGCGCTCATTAAGAATATCTGTTCTAATAAACATACCTCTGAGAACCATTTATTCATTTTTCCCTGGATTATTTTATCTAGCACCGAATCTTTTTTACCTGCTTTTTTTACCTGCGCCCGAAATATAGCTTCTTCTCTTTCCACCCTTTCTTTAGGAACTTCTTCCCGTTGAATGAACAAAGGGTCCATAGCGGCAATATGCAGGCATAATTGGTGTGTAAACTCCTTAAAAACCTCCCCTCGTGCGGCAAAATCGGTTTCCACATTTACTTCCACCAAAACTCCAATACGTCCCTCCCCATGCAGATAAGCCGATATTTTCCCTTCTTTAGCCTGTCTCAAAGATTTTTTTTCTGCTCGTGCTAAGCCTTTTTTCTTAAGCCAGTCCAAAGCTCTATTAAAGTCCTTACCAGACTCCTCCCATGCTTTCTTACAATCCAAAACACCCGCTCCGGTCTTAGCCCTCAGATGTTTTATTTCTTCCACACTCATCGTTTCTTATCCTTTTCTCCATCCACAGAGTCTGGTTCTTTTTGCGGCTGTTTATCTTCTTTTTTTTCTTCCAACTCCATAGATATTTCCACATCGTCGGCGGTCCCTGCGGCAACGAGCTTTCTTTCTCTTGTCTTAAACACTTTTACTACAGTGGGACCACTTTTTGCTTCTTTGTCTTCCTTTCCTTTATGGGAACGAACCGGGGAGGTAGAAATACCCTCTTTTGCTTTTTCCGGATGGGGATGTTCTCTTAAAAAGGCGGTCCATTTTTTTTGACCTTTCAGACAGGCCTGGCTTATTAAATTAATAAAAAATTCAATAGATCGAGTGGCATCATCGTTAGCAGGAACAGGATAACTAATAAGAGAAGGATCACTATTTGTATCCACCAAAGCCACCACGGGAATCCCTAAACGAGCGGCCTCCGCAACGGCAATATTTTCTCTATTAATATCCACGACAAACAAAGCCTCAGGAGGTTTTTTCATATCACGAATTCCCTCTAAATAGTCATTCAAACGTGTGTATTCTTTCTCAATCCGGGCTCTTTCCTTTTTGGAAAAAGGATCTAGGTCTCCTCTTTCCCTCATCTGATCAATTCTCTTCATACGATCAATACTCACTTTAATTGTCTCAAAATTAGTTAAGGTTCCCCCGAGCCATCTTTTACTGACATAGAACTGTCCAGCTTGGATCGCCGCGGGACGAATCAAAGGAACCGCTTGCTTCTTCGTCCCCACAAAAATAAAATGTCCCCCTTTAGCCGTTATACTTTCTACAAAATTCAAAGCTTTTTTTGCGCAATCCAATGTCTTTTGCAAGTTGATAATATGAATACCTCCCCGTGAAGTATAAACATAGGGTTTCATTTTTGGATTCCATCTTTGAATCTGATGACCGAAATGCACACCGGCTAACAACATATTTTTAATATTCAAATCCGTTGACATATATGTAATCTCTCCTTTTTTGTCCTAAAATCACAGAAATACCCATATATCCTGTGTTATCCTCATTTCCAAAAGGACAAGCTTTTCCATAACCTTTAAATGGAAAGCCACTTTAGTGGCTCTCCATCCTCTTAATAGCCAAGCTTTTAAATTAGGAACTGTCAAACAAGGTCGGTGTAACTTTGAGGGCTATCATATTTTTTATAATAAAAGCAATAACTTTTTATTAAAACATATAAACGGGATCCCTATTGATATCTACTCGCACAGGAGATGTTTTTTCCTTTTTCGTCAAGCTCAATATAAGATCTTCCGCTTCCTTTAACGGCCCCGCCTTTTCACTTTTTAGTAACAAATGATAACGGTATTTATTTCTTAATCTAAAATAAGGAGCCGGTGCTGGCCCTAACAGGGCTATATTTTTTATATGTCTTAATTTGGCACAAATTTTTAATCCTGCATTAAAAGCAAAAGAGGCGGAAATAGACTGTATTCGTACTAAAGATAGCTTTCCAAAAGGAGGGTACTGATATTTTTTCCTCTGATAGAGTTCCTGCTCGGTAAATTTTTCATAATTTCCCTCTTTTAAAAAACTTATCACCGGATGAAAGGGTTGATAGCTTTGTAAAATAACCCTCCCTGGTCTTTGTCTTCTCCCCGCCCTTCCCGCCATTTGAGTAATAAGTTGAAAACTTTTTTCTGCTGATCGAAAGTCCGGGCGGCTTAAACCCTGGTCAGCTAAAATCACGCCCACTAAACTTAAGTACGGAAAATCCAGTCCCTTAGCTATCATCTGAGTGCCAATAACCATATCCACTTCTCTTTTCTCAATTTTATTCAAGATATCGGCCCACTCTTTGTGATTTCGGACCGCATCCCGATCGGCTCGTACGATACGAGCTAAGGGAAAGAGTGTTTCCAGTTCTTTTTGCAAGCGTGCGGTACCTATACCAAAAGAAAAAAGTTCCGTTCCTCCGCATCCTGGACAATTTTTTGGTTTTTCCTCCCTAAAGCCGCAGTAATGACAAAGTAAGTGAGAAGACTGATGTTGAGTAAGAGATATATCACAATTAGCGCAGGAAAAGTGATAGACACAAGCTGGACAAAAAATACTATTCTCTCCTCTCCGATTTAAAAATAAAGCCGCTTGTTCTTCTCTTTTTAAAGACTCCTTTAGAGCTTTATGAAGGGGAGTACTTAACCAATAGGGAAGCTCCCTTCCTTTGTGCTCTTTTTTCATATCCACCACTTCTATTTTAGGAACCTGTGTTTTAAAAACTCTTTTTTTTAAACAGTGATAAATATATTTCCCCGACCGGGCATTCCACCAACTTTCCATACTGGGTGTGGCCGAAGCCAAAACCACCGGTACATTTAAACATTTTCCAAGGTAAATAGCGGCATCTCGACCATGATATTTTAACTTCTCCTCTTGCTTAAAATGAGATTCATGCTCCTCATCCACAATAATCCAAGCCAGTCGCGGGAGAGGACAAAACAAGGCCGAGCGGGGGCCAATGAGAATTTTCTTATCTCCCTTTAAAACAGACATCCACTGTTGGTATTTTTCCTTTGGACTTAAACCGGAATGAAAACAGGCCACCTGCCCCGGAAAACGTAGAGAAAATCTCTCTATATGCTGAGGAGTAAGAGCAATCTCCGGCACCAAAATTAAAACACTTTCGTTTTTTTGAAGAGCGGGTTCTACTAAACGAAAATAAATTTCTGTTTTACCGGAACCGGTAACACCATGTAAAAGATGCACACGAAAACCTGATCTTTTGCTTCCCTGGGAGAGCTGCATTTCGCTTAAGCATTTTTTTTGTTCTTCCGTAAGAGAGGGTTTAAGAGCCTGTTGAGAGGATTTAGGGAAAGAGCTATTTTGCCCTGATTTTAAGGAAGAAGTTTTAGAGATGCTTTTTTTAGAAAAACCAACAGAGGGAGGAAAGCTTAAATGCACTACCAAGCCTAAGTCATACTGATAATATTCTGCCAACCAGGAAAGCCACCGCATTCGGGCTATAGAAAGTTGTTCGCGCTCGGGATCCGACGATAAAATGGGTTTCACATTAAAACCTCTTCTCCTTGTAGAGAGTTCTCTTTTTAAAATCACCCCAGACTTCTTACTGTTTTTAAGCGGGACCCACACAGAGTCTCCTATTTGAAAAAGATCATAAGAGAAGTAAATTAAGTTTTTCCCTAAGGATAAAGGCAAGGCCACCTCATAATAATAGATTTTTTTGAGGTCCTCTTTTTTTACATATTTACCGAAACTTTGCGTAAAACTCACGAATTCTATCCTGCTCTACGGAAGAAAGATGGTCTGGTAAGGTATTTTTTTTAGAAAGAATTTTGATGCGCATCTGTTTTTTATTCCCCTTCCACCTTTTTACTTTTTGTGTTTGCATACCCACTTCCATTGCATTTTGACGAAAAACTTTAAAAGAGGGATAAAACAAGGAGCCTGGATAAAGCACATAAGCCCCGGCACTTAAACTTTCTCCAGAAGCCCATTTCCAGGAACGAATCACAAATTCATCCTGCTCCACCCATACATGAGACAAGCCTTTTCCTATTTGATACTGTATTACACCTCCTTTTCGACTCAGCCGCGTGAAAGAATCTGAACCTTGACCTTCTTTTCTTTCCGGCGCTTCATAAGGAGCTACTCTCCAAAGGGAAAAAAGTTTTCTTAATTTTTCTTCACTTCTTAAATGAAATGGTTTTTCTAAATGATAAGGAGAAAGAGGGTGCCTTTGCAGGCGACTGTTTTCGTCTCGGAAGATTTTTTTACCTCCTTTGTAAAGAAAACGTAAATAAAGCTTAGAAGAACCACCAGCCTGTATATCTTTTTTCTTTAGAGTTTTTTTTGCACTCACCACATCCAAACGCATCTCCTGGGAGCTAGCGATCCACCATATCTCTTTTAAAAAAAGAGGTTCTGCCCCTTCTTTAAAAACCACTTCCTGTTCAATAAGATAGCCTCCTTTACCCTGAGCGTCAGCCAAATGGGAAAGGATCATGGAATAAGAGGGAATATAAGCTTCCCCTAAAGGGAAAAAAGAAAACATCTCTAATGATAAAGAACTAAGGAAAAAAAAAGAATATAGCCATTTTTTTTTCATGTTTTTAAATAAATCTCCGATTAAATAAATATGAATTATTTTCCCTTTTTTCTGCTTCTCATGGTTCTAACACTAAATATAGGTCTCTTCAATGCCTGTTCTGGAGCCGCTTCCAGGAGGGCGGAAATTTTAAGCTCTCTCACATCGGATCTGGAGGTAGCAAGCCCTCCTCCGGCCACAAAAGAAGAAGCAGAAGAGTTTCTTAACGAAAAAGCGGTTACAGAGAAACCCGCGGAACCTGATGACCCAGAAGAGTTTAATTATTTTCCTTATGATTTACAGCTGGACACGATGGCTTATATGAGCTGCGAAAACCCCACTTTTTTTACTTTTAAAGCGGGAGCTTACTTTGCCCGAAGTGGACTTCGTTTAAGCGAGTATTTTTTACAAAAAAAAAGCTCTATGAGTGCCAGTGCTTTAGAAGCTCTCATTAAAAGCTCCACAAAATATCAAGCCCTCCCTTGGTTATCCTATGCTCATAGAAACAACCTTACAACAACTAATAGTTCTATTCAAATTCCTTTACGGCTCTATCGTCTGATCGGGGATTTAGTAGCGACGGGCACGACTCGTATCAGACCAGGAGATGGCCCTATTGAAGCTCAAATTTCTTATGCCTCCAATATTGTGTCTAGTATTGTAGTAGGACTTAACAGTGGAGGGTGGAAACTGGCTTTAACCTACAAAGGGGGAAAAGGTAATAAAACTCTTCATAAAACAGGAGGAGATATAGGGGTAGATATTTATGGACGCATTTACACTTTAGAACTAGATGAAATTACCAGTGCCCGGCTACTCTCCCGATACGCTCTAAGTTCTATCTCTGAAGAAAAACGACCGGAGGCTCCTCCCCAAAAAACATGGACCTGCCCTAAATCTCTCCGCTTCGAAATTAGACGACATTCCGAAAACGCCTTTCAGCCCAAAAGACACTATGACAGTCTCCCTGGTAACTATAGGCAAAAATATCCCACCTTGGAAGCCGCTTTAAACGCAAAAGATCCCAAAGAAAGAATCGCCCCACCGGAAGAGTTATGCCCTAGTGCCTCATCTACCGGCACGGCAGTTACAGTCGCTCGCCAGGTCTTAGGATCCCAATGGAATATCAATACCAGTAAAAAATGTATCTCTCTTAAAAGCCCCAGCAACTTTTGTTACACCATGACTAGTCAAGATAACCCTGCCTATCGCTTAGCCAATAGCGGTGCCGAATGCAGTGCCAATGGAGGTCAATATTGCCCCCATTTTTTATCTATCTGTGTGAGAAAAAATTAGATTTTTGGCTTTAGAAAAAAAAGGTCTTTGACCTTAGAATGAAAAACGTACATTGATGGTGTGCAGCCAGGCCTGTTCCCTCTCCCACCGGCTAAAACCATAATCTAAAGAAATCTGCCCGGTTTCCAGGCCCATCCCTCCTGAAAAGAGAAAGACCTTTTGTTGCAAGTGCCAAAGAGCAGAGAAACGCAACACCAAAAAATCACTAAAGATAGCTTTTATTCCTCCGGCGACCAACCACCTGGTATTTTGATTATAAAAAGCGTCCGCTCTTAAGAAAAACCCTTTATAAAAATTATAATCCAAGCCTAGTCCCCATTTTCTCTTTTTTTCAAAGGCTCCCTCCAGAGGTAAAATATGATCCCATGTCGCTCCCACAGCAAAAGAAGATTGAGGTGGTTTTACCAAAATACCCGCTTGCATATTCCAATTAGCTTTTTTATTTTGCTCCCAGCGACTAAGGCTTAAACCCAAACTCCAACCAGGGACAACAAAACCTGCTGTACTCACACTCATATATTGCTCTTCTGAATGCCTTTTTTTTATATAGCTTAAAGCCAAAGGAAACTGCCGTGTTTCTGAAAGAGACACACCCCAAATCGGTTTTCGTTTTTTGGCCACCTCAAACATATAATAAGCCCCGGAAGAAAACCCGGAAGAATGAGCTATTCCCGCTGGATTGATCAGATGGTATTCCGCCCCGGAACCAGTAGCCGCTCTTCCGGAACCACTCATAGAGAGCGCTAAGGGACCTTGAGGGTCTAAAGCCAAAGAAAAAAAAGAAACAAAACTACTTATGAAAAGAACAAAAAACCTTGATGTATTAGCCCAAACCATATCTTTTAAAGAACATTTTTTTTTGTATTTCACAACAACAAAAACCTTTGGCTTTAAAAGAAAGACAGGGGAAACAGAAATTCTACATAAGTTTACCAATTAAAAGCCTTTGGCTTTATTGTGGAGGAGGGGTGGAGGTTCCTAAGGGAGCGATCTCTTTTACTTCCTTACTTAAATCCAAAAGAAACTCCACGGGATGTTTGACCCAGCCTTCTTGACCCGGGTAATAGCGATAACGAGATAGAGCACGAAGGGCTGCATTGTCTAAAGCAGAATGCCCGGAGGAGTTTTTAAGCTGAATTTTTTCCACAAACCCGGCTCGATTGACATAATAAAATATCTCTGCTCTTCCTTCCCATCTTTTTTTTAAAGCCTCTTTAGGATAAACGGGAAGGGGGTTACCTTCCAATTGTTTTAACTGGTTGTGCATACGAGCGGCCCCCACATCTAAAGAAGGAACCTCGCTTTTTTCCATCTGCGCCCCCGGTGGAGGAACAGAAGGTTTTTGGTTTTCATCTGGTTTTTTTTCTTCCCCCTCTATCGGTGGAGAGGCTTTTGGTTCTTTTAACTCCCCTTGAGACTCCTGTTTTTTTACATCACGAGGAGCTTCTTTTTCTTCTTTTGGTTCGGCTTTTTCAGGCGGAGCTGAGGAGGTGGGGGGAGGCACGATTTCGCTCTCATCCACCCATTCCTCTTTTGTTTCTTTCTTTTTTTCTAAAGTTTTTTCAGGTACTTCTTCTGATTCCCCTTGGTCCGGCTTTTGCTTGGAAACTGTCTCTTCCCTCTCTTTTCCATCTGATTTCGTCTTAGCGGGTTCAGACACAATAGGCGGCTTAGTCACCGGGGGTGCTTGTTTTTTTAGCGGAGACGAAGCCGATGGAGTTTTAACCGGTTTTTTCTTCCTCTTTTTTTTAGGTTTTGGTTTAGGAAGGGGGGGAGATTTTATTTTTTTTACTTTTTTTTCTAAAATCTCTGTTTCCGTTTCTCCGCTTGGGGATGCTTCCATAGAAACTTCTTCTAAGTCAGTTAACTCCGTGCTTTCTACCCCTTTTCCCCCTAACACACCAGAGCGAGAAAGCAGAAAAGCTCCTACTGTTAGGTGCAAAAGAAAAGACACAAGAAAAAAAGCTAAAAAACGATTCATAAAAACGACAATCCTATAAAAACCCTACGGGTATTTTTTTCCATCCCTTTTGCTACGAACTACCCCGTCTTTACATCCGGCATTTTCAAACCTGATCGGTATATCTCATGTTTAGATAAAATAAAAAACTATATGTCTATTTTTTTCCATCCCTTTTAAACAAAAAACACTAATAACTTTATTATACCATCAATTCATAATAACAAAAAAAACCTAATCTCTAAAATTAGACCCATCGTGTTTTAAACTCTTATTATATGGACTCTATTCTTTTGTGTAACTCATCACACCAGTTCCCAAAACTTTGGGACCTTTTTTTTTAAGCCTTTAAAAGACGAACAGGGTTTATCAACAAAATTTTTTCATATCTAACCCTGACTGCCTGATAATAGCTCTTAATGTTCCTCTATCAAGTTCTTTATGATTAGGTACTGTAAGAAGTATTTTAGAAGAGCTATGCCGTAAAATGATATGACTTCCCTTCTGCCTGCGAAACTCAAATCCATATCTTTTTAATATTTGAGCACATTCTTTGCCAGAAAGGACGGGGAGTTTGCTCATATTGCTACAATGACAGATTCCATATTATCTTCAGGTATGGGATCTCCATCTTGTTGTAAAACTTCAATATACCCCTCAACAGCTTCTTGAATATTTTTTATAGCTTCTTTTTTGGATTGTCCTTGGCTAAGGCAACCGGGCAAACTAGGACATTCAGCGAGCCAAAACCCATCTTCCCCTGGTTTAATGATAATTTGTCTCATAAGTTCCTTATTCTATCCGAACTGGTATAGAATTTGCGTCCTTCAAAGTTTCTTTTCTCTTGGAGGATTCAAACCGGATTGAGTATATTATCATAATAAAAAACTTCCCCCGAAGAACTCAACTTGCCAAGTATAATATATATCAGCTTGTTTTAAGAAAAAGTCAAGGTTTTCTGCCTTATCCATAGAGGCAAAACACATGCCTGAAGCTCTTTGACCTCTATTCTCTTAGGAAAAACACTATACCCTACGGGTATTTTTTTCCATCCCTTTTAAACAAAAAACACTAATAACTTTATTATACCATCAATTCATAATAACAAAAAAAACCTAATCTCTAAAATTAGACCCATCGTGTTTTAAACTCTTATTATATGGACTCTATTCTTTTGTGTAACTCATCACACCAGTTCCCAAAACTTTGGGACCTTTTTTTTAAGCCTTTAAAAGACGAACAGGGTTTTATGTGAGAGTACTGTTGCCTAAATTGACTTATACGAATCTCTCTTGCTTTATTTTTTTGAATTTGCTCCCGATCTATTTTTTTTTGACTCAAAGCTTCCTTAAACTCCTCCACCCATTCCCATCCATTTGCACAAGGACTGCATTTTAACAAAATATCCACCCCGGCTTCCAGGGCCTGCACCATAACTTGCGGTAAGGAAGTATTGGCCTTATACAAAGCTTTCATATCTAAATCATCAGAAACAATCAGTCCTGAAAAGGACATTTTCTCTCTCAGCCCTTTTTGTAAAAAAAAGGAAGACAAAGTGGCGGGATGAAGAGCATCCACTTCAGGATAAAGCACATGTGCTGTCATAATCATATCCACTTTCTCCGTAATCATTTCCTGAAAAGGTAAGATATCTCTATTTTTCAATATTTCAAATTTCCTTTGATCTACTGGCAACTCGAAATGGGAGTCTTCCTTCACTCCTCCATGACCTGGAAAATGCTTTGCACAAGAGGCTAATCCCGCTTTTTTAACTCCCTTTAACCAGGCGATCGCTTTTTCTGATATAGATTTTGAGTTTTTTCCCCAAAGCCGGCCTTTAAAAAGAGGATTACATACAGAGGGAATATCCACACAGGGTGCAAAATTAACACAGATACCTAAATCTCTTATTTCCTGAGACATATAGAGTGCGGTTTTTTCAATCTCTTTTAAAGAACAGACCCGGGCCAGTTCGGCTGGAGAAGGCCAAAGAGGATACTCCGGGAGATGTTTTAAGCGATCCACCTCTCCCCCTTCCCGATCTATAGCAATGATGGGAGCCGGTCTTAAACTATGAATTTCCTGACATAGTTCCCATAGCTGAGATAAAGATTCTATATTTCTTTTAAAAAGAAGCACTCCGGAAATAAAGCCTTCCTCGATAGCTCTTTTTTCCTCCAGGGACAAAGAAAAACTTTTTATTCCTATCCAAATGGAAACATTTGTTTGCATACTCTTCACCAAATAAAATCCTCTTGGTTTATTGAGTGTTATAAAAAGAGACTACTTTCAGGAAAAATCTTCTGGCTTATTGAACCAGGTATCCCCATCACACTTCATATAAACTAGTTAAGTGCACCAATTAAACCCCCTGGCTTTATTGAGTTGTTTTTCTTTTTAGCTTACCAACTTTGCCAAGAAGTGCACCAATTAACCCCCCCTGGCTTTATTGAGTGGTAGGATCAAAAAAATCCCTTAAACCATCTCCTAAAAGCTGAAAACTTAAAACTAAAGAAAATAAAGCAAGCCCTGGGAAAAGGCTTAAGTGAGGGGCCTCTCCCAAAACCTGCCGGCCCGAACTTAAAAGCCGGCCCCAGCTAGGGATATCCGGCGGCACTCCTAAACCTAAAAAACTTAAACCCGCTTCCGCTATTACCACCGCCACTAAGGAAAAAGCCGCTTGCACTAACAAAAGCCCTAAAAGATTGGGCCAGATATAACAAACCATAGCTCTTACGGGACCAGCTCCATAAGATAAAGCACTTAAAACATACTCTTCTTTCTTCAGATGTAAAACTTCTGCTCGGACTAAACGGGCAAAGCCCGCCCACCCGGAAAGACAAAGAGCTAAAATCAAATTAAACACACTAGTCCCCAACATAGCTAAAAGAGCTAAGGCCAACAAAAATCTTGGAAAAGCCGAAACCATATCCACCAAACGCATTAAAATCTGATCTACAACCGAACCGAACCAAGCCGATATAGAACCTACCATCAAGCCCACTAAAAGGCTAATACACACTACCTGTCCTGCCACCCATAGAGAAACACGCGCGCCGTAAAGCACTTGAGAGAGCAGATCCATTCCGTTTTCGTCCAAACCGAAAGGATGTTTTAAGCTAGGAACCTCTAGCAAACGGGATAAATTCATAGCTAAAGGATCATAAGGACGAATAAGAGGGGCTAATAGGGCAAAAAGAGAAAGTAAGCATAAACTACTTAAGCCTATAATAATTTTAATATTCACTTTCTTCCTCACAGTTGGGCCCTCTCTCTTTAAGTTCGCATTTTAGGATGAATATAGATATAAATCAGATCTACTATTAAATTCACTAAAACATAGATAACAGAGATCAAAAGCACGGCCCCTTGAACAAGGGGGTAATCTCTTCTTTGAATAGCCTCTAAGAGCAACAGTCCCAGGCCGGGCCAGTCAAAAATACTTTCCACAATCACTGTGCCTGTAAGCAGAGCTCCACTTTGAAGCCCCACCACAGTCACAATGGGCACTAAGGCATTTTTCAAGCCATGTTTTAAATTCACCTTTAAAGAGGAAAGTCCTTTGGCTTTAGCCGTTCGAATATAATCTTTTTCTATCACTTCCAACAAAGCCGCCCGGCTCATTTTAAGTAACACAGCTCCTAAAGGTAAGGCCAGGCTCACAGCGGGTAAAATAAAGTAAAACCAACTATCCCCTTTTTCACTCACCGGTAACCAGGAAAGCTGAAGGGCAAAAAGCCAAATTAAAATAGGAGCTAGAAAAAAAACCGGAAGAGACATAGCTAAAAGAGAGAGAAGAGAAAGCCCTGTATCCCACAAGCCTCTTTTTAAAACAGAAAAAATCCCGGCGGAAACTCCCCACATAATAGCCAGAAACAAAGCAAAAAAAGCCAATTGAAAGGTAGCCGGAAGAGCCTGCTTTAACTCCGTTAAAACCGGTTCACCAGAATGAAGAGAAAAAGACAAGTCTCCTTTTAAGAGCTTTAAAAAAAAACCTTTATACTGCTTCCATAAGCTTTGATCCAAGCCCAAACTTTCTCTGAGCTTTTCCCGATCCAAAGCAGAGGCCTGATCCCCTAAGATAAGATCCACAGGATCCCCTGGAACCAAATGAATCAAAAAAAAACTAAAACTACAAACCGTAAAAATAGCCAAAAGGCTTAAAAGCCCTCGCTGGACCATCGTCTTCATATTTTGCTTTCCTTTTATACCCGTTCAGTTATGTCCTCGCTTTCGAGAGGATAGGCATGCGTTTTGCCACAGGTCAAACAGAAAGCCCTCTAAGAGGCTCTCCGTCCCGTGAAAACACTGTCATTCCCGCGAAAGCGGGAATCTAATCGTTACGAGAAATTGGTCTCTTTTCGAAAGCAGAAATTTTATACCAAATCAGTATAAAAGTCTTGAAAAAAAGCTTTTTTGCTCAACTGGCATAACAAAAAAAGAGGGAAAACATTTATGATTTTTATAATTATTAAAAAACTAAGAAAATAGGTTATACTGATTAAAACCTCTTGGGTTATAGAGGGTAAATTTTATCATAGGTTTTATTAAAGTTCGCCTATTAAAACCCGGTGGGGGTTGAAAAACACCAGATTCCCGTTTTCCGGGAATGACAGTACTTTTGCAGATGAGGTAAATGTTCATAGATTTTAACGGAGTTTACCTATTAAAACCCGGTGGGTTCAAAGTACATAGATTTTAACGGAGTTTACCAATTAAAAACCCTTATGAAGACATTAAGACCTAGAAAAAAACGACATGTTACAGGGCAATTATCCATTTTTGCCATTCTTATTTTTCAAGTGCTTTTTATTCTCTTTGCTATGTCCTTAAACATAGCTTTAGTAGTGCATGATAAAATCAATCTTCAAAACTCGGTGGATATCGCCGCCTATTACGGAGCCATGAAGCAGGCGGAAATGATGAACGCCATTGCTCATATTAATTATCAAATTCGTCAGTCCTGGAAACTTCTGACCTGGAGATACCGCGTACTGGGGAGTGTCAGTATTACGGATTCCGACTTAAAACGAGCCCCAGATACTGATAGCGAACACACTTTACCTGTTTATGAAAATAGAAGGGAAGAAGGTCCTTACCTTGTCTGTGTAGGACATCCATTTTGGAAATATTTCCTAAATCCTGATCCCAATGCTTCCTCACAATTCAAGGAAGGCCCTGACCGGGATGGGGATCACATGTGTGAAAAAATAAACACAGACATTCCTGCTCTCGTTTTACCACCACGAGTTTTTAATCTTGGACAGTATTCCCATCATCTAGAAAACAATTTTAATCTCTCTCAAAGTAAACAAAGAGAAATCGCAGACAAATGTAATTTTTATGGTTTTAATTCATGGATGTTAGGTATAAACTTTTTCGCTCATTTTAGATACGACCAAAGTGCCAGGAAATACATGATATATGAGTTAGCTAAAGTTTTAGCTGAGAACAAAGACCTGGATGACAAATCCATTAGTGAGGGTGTCCGCAAAACTTTTAAAAGAAACCTAAGCTTTATCAATAAAAAATCTTTCGATTCCAACCCCGACCAGCTTAAGCAGTTTAGTTCTTTAAAAGATAGCTCACCGGAAAAATGGTTAAGAGATCAGGAGCTTAAAGGCTGGCATGGATTCTACTCCAATTCTTGGAATGTTGACCCCACAAAGCCATGTAAAAAGAAAATTGATACTTTACAAATCCCTCCTCAAACAATCGAAAACACTCAAAAAGCTCAAGACCTTACATTCATAGCAACAGGTTTTGACGATCCTCACCAGTCCTGGCCGCTTTGCGCTGAAGATTCTAAATTCTGCCTTCCTTCCGCCGGGATGAAAAAAATAGAAAACTTCATTGTCTTTTACAGTGTTAAGGCTGAGTTAGACTATAAAAACCAAATTTTTCTCCCTTTTAGCACAAACATAACTTTAAAAGCCAAAGCCTTTGCCAAACCCTTTGGAGGCACCATAGGTCCTAACACAACAGATACTCAGGACTCCCCCTCCATGGACCCGCTTCTTCCTAAGCCTACTCCGGTTTCGAGGCCCAGAATACCCTCTCTTGAAATAGATAAAAAGCACAGTCCCAACTATTCCCGCTACCCGGGAGACAAATGGGGCTTAAGATCGAGCATCGTTCATAACTACTGGGCTAAATATATAAAATCAAATCCAGAAGAGAACAATATAATCTATTATCTGCAAGATCTATTTCCTGAACACCAGGACCCCTTAGCCAAGGGCTACTACACAGGAGGTACTAATATAAGGCCCAGAGGATGGGAGATAGCCGCCGTAGCGCCTGATCTTTTTGATGTCACTTACTTTACTATATTACCTTATTATCAACAAACGTATTACCCTAAAGTCTATAAATTAATTCCGGATAAAAATTACTTACGAGGAAACTTTGGAACAAGATTTAAAAAACAAGAGGGGCCTAGGGACAGAGTCAGTATTCTGGAACAAGTGGGCTATGATGACAATGATCCAAATAAAAATATATGGAAAAGAATTCCAACCGACTACTACGCTCTTCTAAACTCAAGGACCCCCTCTATTTACAATGATTTTGCTAGCACTAAACCTTTTTATAATATCAAAAATCTAAACCTGCTCTTGACTGGATGGAACCCTCCTAAAAGAAAATATGATAGTGGAGATAACGATTATGATGCCAATAATGAAACCAATTTTGGAGAGTGTTTTAAGTGGGTTCATGAGGCCGGAGTGGATCCCTACTCTCCTAGCCCAAGAGGAAAAATCGCCAACGGATGTATCTACGGAGGACGCACCGGCTATTCCGTTAAAATGGTATCAGATGATCTCTTAGTCAAATATAAAAATGCTTCTAACCCTTTTCCACCAGGAGACCCCGAATGGTGGTAAACCCAAAGGGTTTTAATTGGCGAACTTTAATAAAACCTATGATAAATGTACCCTTATTTAAAAGCTCTTTGATAACGATCCACAGCTTTTTTATGTTCTTTATAAGTTTTAGAAAAAACATGGCTGCCATCGTTTCGGCTGACAAAATATAAATAATCCGATTTTTTAGGTTTAAAGACCGCTTTTAAAGCCTCCTCTCCCGGATTACTAATCGGACCCGCGGGAAACCGAGAAATGCGGTAAGTATTATAAGGAGTTTTCCTTAAAATATCTTTTCTTCTAATATTAAGGGGAATTAAATCCCCTGCCTCCCTCATCATTCCGTATAAAATCGTAGGGTCGCTTTCCAAACGCATTTTTTTTCGCAAGCGATTATAAAAAACTGAAGCAATTAAACTTCTTTCTTGAGCCTGACCGGTTTCTTTTTCCACAATAGAAGCCAGAATAACAGCCTCATGGCGGCTCAAACGAACAGACTCTGAACCCGCCGACAAACGACCATCCTGACTGAGTTTATTATACACAAGTAAAAAAGCCTCCACCATAGTACGAATCAAACGCCTGGGATTAACCGGACGAGCTACATAATAGGTATCAGGAAAAAGATAACCCTCCAGGGAATCTTGCTTTTCACCTAAGAGTTGATAAATAAAATCAGAATCATAACAAAGAGAAATAAAATCCTTTCTTTTTAAGAGATTTTTTTCTTCCAAGGTTTTAGCTATTTCATAAATATTATATCCTTCCGGAAAAGTCACAGGGTGAAGATAGACCTCTCCCTTAACAAGAGTAGAAAGTATATCCCAGCTGGAGCTATTGTTTTTAAAAGCATACTCCCCTGATTTTATTTTTGTGCTTTTTCCACTTAACCATGCCAAAAATTTAAAATAAAAAATATTTTTTATGAGTCCTGCCTCTTTTAAGATCTTGGCCACTTCACTCACAGACATACCTTTTTCAATTAAGATATACCCAGCGGGTTTTATCCCCGTTTTCACGAGGACAGGCTTTTCCGTAACTTTTTGATTCTTTCCGCTTGTAGCAACCAAGCCTTTTTGTTCCTCTAAAGAAGAAGAGGAGCTTGAAAAAAAAAGGAGAGCTACTAGAAAAAATCCAAAAATATTTTTCATTCTATTATTCCTTTCTGTTAGGCCCTTGACACAGGAGCAGCTAGATTCCCGTTTTCACGGGAATGACAAACCTGTGGCAAAAAGCATGTCTGAACCTTTTAACTTTTATTCTCTCCTGAAAAACCCACTCTTCTGAAAAAGACATCTCCATTATAAATGAATCAAAAAATCCACCCCTAATTTGATATAATTATATTCCTTCAGGAAAATAGTTTGCCAGTTGAGGGTCCAAGGTTCTTGTCTTCCCACCTAGGGAAGACAAAGGACCGTCCCGAGAGGCAAAGCCTCGTATAAAGGCAAAGCTATTTTCCTGAAGGACAATTTAATCTTTAAAAAACCTTTTATCAAAGAAAGTTTCCTCTTCTGTTGAAAAATCTTTTTGCATCCAAGCCACCGGGGTCGTACAAGTATAAACAGAAAAAAGCCCCGCTGGTCGGTCGTTCCCAGATTTTCCCAAGCCCCCAAAGGGAAGACGAGAGCTAGCTCCATTAGTGCCTAAATTCCAGTGAAAAACACCTATCCTGGATTTTTGAAAAACTCTTTTTGCAAAGGCCTCCTCCTGGGAAAAAACAGAAAGACAAAGCCCGTAGGCACTTTGGTTTATCAACGAAATGGCTTCCTCCTCCTCCTCTACAACATAAAGAACTAAAAAAGGAAGAAATAACTCCTCATTTTGATAAAAAGAGGGAGAGAGGTACTTTCTGGGTTCCACCAGGGAAGGACTCACATAATAACCATTGAGATGGCTCAAGCGTTCTCCAAGCATAAGCCAGGTGGCTTGTTCTTCCTCTACTTCTTTTTTAACAGCTTCAAAACTTTCCGTAGCCTTTTCATCAATCACAGGCCCCATAAAGGGATTATCCCTCCAATGCCCGATGCTAAGTTTTTTACTTAAGGGAATGAAACAGCTTAAAAACTCTTCTTTTATCTCCTTATGTAAAATCAAGCGAGAACAAGCGGAACATCTTTGTCCTGAAGTAAGATAAGCCCCTTTTAGTACTTCATAAACCGCGGTTTTTACATCCGCGTCTTTCCAAACCAGAGAGCTGTTTTTACCCCCCATCTCCAGGGCCAGTATTTTTTGTGCTTGGTCTTCCATCTGTTTTTGAATATTTTTTCCTACACCATAAGAACCGGTAAAGAGCACTCCATCCAATAAGGGAGAGCCTATCAGGCTTTGAGCTATATCTGCTCCCCCTTGAATTAAATTAAACACTCCTTTTGGAAAACCCGCCAAATGAAAACACTCCGCCCATTTTTCGGCACTAGCCGGACTCTTATCCGAAGCTTTAAAGATCACTGTGTTCCCTGTAGCCAAAGCAGAAATAATATGACCATTGGGCAAATGTAAAGGAAAATTAAAAGGACCCAAGACCAAAAAAACCCCTCTGGATTTATAAGCGATTTTCCCTTTAGCTCCACTCTTTAAAGAAGATAAGGAAGTATCTTGCACCAAAGGTAAAGACTCCCTTAAAGTAATATCTATTTTTTGAGATAAAGCCCGCACCTCCATTTGGCTTTCCCAAAGCGGCTTTCCCACCTCCCGGGAGATAAGAACAGCCATCTCCTCTGATTTTTCCTGATAGATAAGAGCCAGCTTTTTAAGATACCCGTTTCGCTCCTCCTGATTTAAAGAAGACCAGGAAGGATAGGCACGAGAGGCCGCCTCCAAGGCCGGTTCCACATGATCCAAACAAGAAGAAAAGGAAAACACCTTATCATTCAGATCGGCAGGGCTGAAAATGGTACACTCCTTTTTTTTTCCAAACTCCTTAATAAAATTCCCGGCAATATAATCCCCTTTACTTTTTAAAACAGCTTTTTCTTTCATAATTTTTTTGCATCCTTCGGTTTTGAATTCTGTGATTGAGTGGCTTCCCGTCCCCTTAATAGTTTGATTTTTAAACCCTGTATTTTTAAACAGGATCAGTTATAACATAAAATGAACAGTAAAATTACTCAAACGGCGTGATAAAAAGAGTATCTTTTTTTTTTATACCCCATTTCCGAGCCTGTTCCAAAAAATCGGTGTTCATAGGGGAAGGCTCTTTTTCTATATCGGTTTGGCATAGATGAGCCTCCCACAGGCCCCCTGTAAATTGCCCCTTTTCCATTTTAGCCCAAAGCCCTTTTTTTTTCTTTTTAAAATCCAAGACAGAAGGGAGTGAGTTCACACCCAATTGTTTGGGGCTTTTATTGTCTGCCCTGGAAAGAATATCCTCCCCTTTTGGATATATAAAAGCCTCTGAAGTAAAAAAAACTTTTTTTGTATTTTTAATCAAAGGAATATCTTTTGTCTGTGCTTGCATATAAGGCCCTCCATCAAAAGGATCCACCTCTCCGGTAAAATAAAAATTTTGTTTTTCCAAGAGTCTGGCCGCTCTTTGACTAAATAGGCCTGGTTTTCCTAGGCCCTTCCGAACAGACTCCGGCAAAGAAGAAAATAAAATCTTCTCCCTAGGATAAGAAGAAAAAAGTTTTTCTTTATTAGTTAAGGTAAGATAATCTATTTCCGGCATAGATAAAGAAAGGCGCGGACGAATAAAATGTTCGTAAAACGGGTTTTGCCCTTTTTCGTCCAAGAAAGGGGCCACCTCGGCATGAAGGGTGCTTTCAAAACACTCCCCACATATAGCCGCAAATAAAAAACGAATTAAGCTTATTTGCTTTCCTATTTTTTCCGTATGCCCCCTGTACGGCTCATCCACAATGAGACCTCCTAAATAAGAAGGACCATCCCGCACCACTTTTAATTGTAAAACAGCCTCATGGTAACAAACTTTTAAAGAGTAAAAGGGATTTTTTCTTGTACCAAATTTAGAGAAGATTTGAGAACTGCCAATCACCTCTTCCTCTCCTGACTTCTCCCTTTTTTTTATCACAAAAAGAAATTGTCTTTTCTCTCTTTCCAAAGCTCCTTTAAAGGAGTCTTCACTAGTCTGAATTTTTTTTTTCAAAAGAGCTGGATCCGCCGGTAAATTCAAAAGAGGATGCTTCAATGCCAACTTCCTTAAGGAAGAATAGTCACAAAGAGAGGCAGACTGAATAAGAAAACTTCCAAAAGAAACAGGTACATAAATAGGAATTTTTTGTCTTTTTTTCATATCTATTTCTCCGATTAAGTTGTCATCCCTGCAAAGCTTGCCCCCGCGAAAGTGGGGAGCAGGAATCTAACCCTAGCTAGTCGGTTCTGAAAAAGTGTTCTTTCTCAAAATTTTGCAAGTTTAATTATTTTATTCAGAAAAACAGTTTGCCGGCTGAGGGTCCAAGAACCTTGTCTTTCTACCTAGGAAAGACAAGGGCCGTCCCGAAAGAGGCAAAGCTGTTTTTCCGAATAGATATATTTACTAATAACTCATTCTCCTCGTAGCGACGGGATTCCCGCTTTCGCGGGACGGAAATCCCTTAGAGGGCTTTCCGTTTGCTCTGTGGCAAAACGCAGGCCTGTCCTCGCGGAAGCGGAGATCTGAGCCTTAAAAAAGCCCCTTTGTTGTCTTCCTGTCCCGAAATACTCCCTTCTATAAAAGAAAAAAACCTTAAACCGAACTCGTATAAAATGAGGAAAGAGTGTCTCTCAATACCTTTCTCAATTCTTGTATTTCTGCTTTTTTAATAACAGCCGGTATTAAAAAGCGCGCACGCACGCGTGTTCTTCCGCAAGAAAGGGCAATCACGCCATTTTGAAAAAGCATCTTCAAAAATTTTTGAGTTCTTTCCATAGAAGGCTCCCTTAAGCTAAAAGCCGCCATTAAACCAAAGACATCATAATCTGCTATAAGAGATTTTTCTTTCAGCTCCCTAAAAAGCTTAATGATATCTTCTTGAATACGAGAAATAACACCCTCCTCCCCCATATACCCCTGCTCTAAAATTTCTAAAATCCTTAACCCCCCGGCCAAGGCCGGAGTGGTCGCACTAAAGGTGCCAGAAATTAGCCCTGGTTTTGGTTTATACTCCTCCGTAAAAAAAGTGGCCGCCAGCTGCAAAGCCTTCCCCACCGTACAAAGATCAATGTACTGAGACAAGCCCCACTTTTCAAAGGCGAAAAACTGGCCCGTTCTTAAAAAAGTTTGCACTTCATCCACCCAAAGAGCCACCTTATATAAACGACACTCTTCAAAAAGAGAGACAAAAAACTCCCTAGGCGCGCTTTTATATCCTCCCTCCCCCAACACAATCTCAAAAATAAAAGCACAAATATTATCTCCTTCTCTTTCCAAATGCGATTTTAATATTTTTAAACTTCGACCGGGGTCCTTGGGATCATAAAAAGGCACTCTCAACACTTCATCATAAGAAGGCAGGCCCTCTTTTACCTTGGGATTACTCGTTATTTCTGACATCAAGGTGGTTCTACCGGCAAAAGCGCGATCAAAAGCCAATATCTTTCTTCGGGGACTCTTTTTTTGCCTCACCATTTTAAGAGCATTTTCGTTAGCCATACTCCCAGAAGAACTAAGCCACACATACTTTAACTTGGCCTCCTTTGGAACCAAATCCAGCAGTTTACAGCTAAGTTCTTTATATTCCCGATTCAATAATAAATGCCCCTGCATTAACACATCCGAAAGCCCCGCCCTTAAAGAAGCCCTTTGAATTTCCTTATGCCCGTGACCTAAAATTTGCACCCCCACTCCTCCCAGCAAATCCATTTTAATAGAACCGTCTAAAAGCTCCACATAGACCCCTTTTCCTCTTCCCGAACCTAAATAAGGATAAAGCAGAGCACGACCCCTGGATTTCTCTATTTGCTGAATAAAAAAAGAAAAATCTTTTTGACTATACACCCTCTGGGAGTTTTTTTTCCCCTCTTGGCTAAGAGAACGAGGAGAGGATCCCTCTGCCCTAGGCTGGAGAGAGGACGGAGCCGTCGTGATATCCCATTTTTTTGGTAAATCTTTTTCATAAAGATCTAATAATTCTTGAATTAAACATCCCGTTTGATCTGTTTTTGTTTCCATTTTTTGATATTGACTTTCCAAGCAGAAAAAGTCAAAACAGATAAGCAAAGTTGGTTCCACTCTAATTTGGGTCTAAGTTAAGATCGTTTGTTATAGGCTAACTTTGTCACAAATTTTACTTAAGTGCGCCAATTAAAAAACCTTTGGCTTTGAAAAACACCAGATTCCCGCTTTCGCGGGAATGACAGTACTTGTGTGGATGAGATAAATGAATCTAAATTTTACCAAAGTTTACCAATTAAAAGCCTTTGGCTTTATAAGTGTTTTTTTACTCCTAACGACTTCTTGTCAGTCTTTACACTCTTTAAAAAAAAATCCCTCCGATAAAGAGCTTTTTCAACATGCCTCAAGACTAAAAGAAAAACTTTATTACAAAGAGGCTCTTACTTATTTCCAACAACTTAAAACCCGCTTTCTTTATTCCCACCTGGTAAAAGAAGCCGATTTAGCTATAGCGGATATTTATTTTGCTCAAAAAGAGTGGAACAAGGCGATAAGAGCTTATGGTCATTTCTCTGAGCTTCATCCCCTCCATCCCCAATCCGATCGCGTGATTTTTCACCTCGCTCTTTCTTATTTTTATAAACTCCCTCGTACAGAAGATAGAGATTTAAGTTTATCCAAAAAAACCCTGGCGCATTTTAACAAACACTTAAAACTTTTTCCCAAAAGCATCTACAAAAGCGCCGTACAAAAATATAAAAAGGAAGTGCTCTATCTTTTAGCCAGGCAGCAATGGATGATTGCCCGCTTTCATTTACATCAAAATAAAGCCCACTCGGCCCTACCTTATATGCGGAATTTAGTAAAAGACTATTCCTCCCTCCTGCCCCCAAAAGAACCAAAAAATAAAAACTCAAACCAACAAAAGGCCGCTGTTGACTTTTGCAAGCAGCTAACTGGAAAAGCTCCCCTCACCCCCGCTTCTAAAGGGGCTAGCTTCACGGGGAGCAAAAAACCGGACAAGGATAAAAAAAACTGCCTTAAATTTATAGCTGGAAGAAGAATCAACCCCTCCTCCATCTCATTTTGTAATCAGCTAAAAATCAGCTCTTATTTTAAAACGAAAGATAAACTTAAGTGCTTAAAATCCTTAAATGTATCTGAACTGCCCTCCCTAAAAAGCCTAAAAGAGCATATAAAAAAATTAAATAGCCAGGGCTAAATAAGAGATACGGCAAAAATCCTAACAATCGGCTTACCAGTAAAGTTTTTTATGTGCATCATTCTATTTTCAGAACCGATTAAGAAGAACTATAAAAACGCAATACATTATATCCTTTATATATAATTTAGTATATACTTAGCCCTTTAAGGAAATTTTTATAAAAAACCGGAAGCCTTTTTCAAA
This sequence comes from Bdellovibrionales bacterium, assembly GCA_028819305.1. Lineage (GTDB taxonomy): Bacteria > Bdellovibrionota > Bdellovibrionia > Bdellovibrionales > UBA1609 > JANQSP01. The sequence goes on along the minus strand of JAPPLY010000057.1, from coordinate 23,250 downwards.
ACCTTTTCTCACAAAAGAGGAGCGGAGCTGAAACCGAATGGGTATAAAAAATTCTCTTCAACCATAGGAGTTAAGGATATGCAACACTTAGGGGAACCTTTCCCATTAGCAAAGAAAAAACAAAAACTCCTAAAAGGGGAGGATTACTGCTTAAGGGCCAGCCAGCTTTTAGAGAAAAGACAGTGGAGCGCCGCCCAAAAAATCCTGCAAAAAGGGCTTTTAGAAGTGGAAAAAAAAGCCAAAGCCTACCACCTTCTGGGCTTAGCCTTATACCATCAAGGTTTTTTTCAACAAGCCCTCACCCAGTTTCAAAAAGCCTGTGGAAGAGAGGCCCGGCCGGAGTATTTTCTCAATTTAAGTATCGCACTCAACGAACTGGGACACTACCCAGAAGCCAAAAAAGCTTACGAAAAAGCCTTCCACCTTAAAAATCAATCAGAAGAACAAAATTGGAAAGAGGAAATAAGCGGAAGGCATAATCAAACCGCAAAAGCCTATTTAAAAAAAAATCAGCTAAGGCCCGCTTTAGCCGAGTACATAAAAGGGCTTCAGTTTCATCCTCAAGCTTCCGCTCAATTACAAGTGGCCCGGCTCTTATGGAAGCTGGATCAAAAAAACCTTGCTTTTAAATATTTAAAAAATTTTCTTTCCCTTTATCCTTACGACACTTCCGCTCGTCTTCTCTTAGCCGAGTGGTATTTTGAAAACAAACAAGTGCCCTTAGCCATCAACGAATGGGAAAGTATTTTAAAAAAGGAACCGCAAAACCAGGAGGCTCATACTTGCCTCCTAAAAATCCAACGGTTAACAGATTCGATGTGAGTTTTATGGTTTCTTTAAACTTCTTCCCAAAAATGAACGGAGGACGGAGAATGCAAATATGTCCCCGTGGAAACGGGATTTCTACACCGGTTCAGCATAACGAATTATTAAAGGAGCTTCCCTCATGTTAAAAGGATTAGTCCCTTTTTTAAAAGCTCAGGAAATCCAGGAAATAATCAAAAACCTGGCACAAGAAATTAAAAAAGATTACTCTGATACAACAGAACTTATTCTTATCTGTCCTTTAAGAGGACCTTTGTTCTTCTTCTCAGACCTAATTCGTCAACTGCAAAAACCAGTACAAGTGGACTTTGTACTAATAGAAAGTACCGGTGAAGGAAGTTTTAGAATAAAAAAAGACATTTCTTTAGATATTAAAGGACGTGATGTTTTAATTGTGGAGGAGATCATTGACTCAGGATTAAGCCTTGCTTTTTTAAAAGAACGGCTAAAACTATCCCAGCCAACCTCCCTAAAAACAGTGGTCCTGCTGGATAAATCCTCCCACAGAAAAACCTTTATACCGGCGGATTATAGAGGACGCCATATTGATGATCGCTTTATCGTAGGCTACGGCATGGACCTAAATGAAGAGGGAAGAAACTACCCCGATATGTATCACCTCGGCCAATAAAGCCCAGGGGGTTTTAATTGGCGTACTTTTGTAAAATCTTTAATCTATTGACTCCTCTTTCAAAGCCAAAGGCTTCTTACTAATCAAAGAGAGCTTCTTTTTTCAGGAGAGAACAGAGGGTAAAAGGCTCAAACATGCGTTTTGCCACAGAGCAACCCTTGGTTGCTACTGTGTCAAGCTTGTCCCCGCGAAGCTTGTCCCCGCGAAAGCGGGGAGCGGGGAGCGGGGAGCGGGGAGCCGAACTCGCTTTTACCCTCTGTTCTCTCCTAAAAGAAAAATATTATTTTATATAAGTAAAAGTGATAAACAAAGAAATTTAATTAGAAAACTTTTGTAAAATCTATGATCTATTATTTGATCTTTAAAATCCAGGGGATTTTAAAGTGCCAGCTTTTGTCAAATAACACCCACTTAAGTACATATAATCTATGATAAAACTCACTAAGCAAAAAGAGAAGCTCTCTTGGATAAAAGAAAATAGAAAAACACATTTACCCATAAATCACTTCTGTAAAGCCTATGATTTATTAACTACCAATAAATATTATACAGATGACCACTTTTTAAACACAATTTTTATACTGATTCAGTATAAAAAACCCAATGGGTTTTACTTGGCGAGCTTTTGTAAAATTTATGATCTATTGTCTGATCTTTAAACACAATTTTTATACTGATTCAGTATAAAAAACCTAAAGGGTTTTAAGAATATACCGATAATAAAAAGTATGCACCCTTATTTATTTTTACTTTTTTTCTTCTTTGGTTTCTCCACTTTGGCAGAGGAGGAGAAAGCTTCCGCTTCTTCGTTTCAACCTGGATGGGGAAGTTGCTCTGAGTCCTACTTAAAAAATATTTGCGGAGGGGAAGTAAGCCAAGCATCAGAAAAAAATAAAAATTCCGGGCAGAAAATGTGCAGTGATCGGGAAGCCAGAAAATGCTGTGGAGACCCCACCACCTGTTTAGGAGGAGAGGCTCTTTCCACCTTTAACGAAATCAACAATATCGTCACTCAAGTAGGACCAGGGCTTGCTTCCATGCTTCAAGGTTTTGGAAAAGATATGTCCAACATGTGCGAAACTATGCAGGGCTTAGCGGCCTCAGGAGCTTCTGTAGCCCTGGCCGCTGCCACAAAATGTAAATCTTCTATTTCTTCTTGCAATAGTAACTGCGACTATCAAATAAAGAAAGTAGAATGTGATAAATATATAGCGGCAAGAAATACTTGTAGTTCTAATAAAGGCACCTGTATGCCAAAACCTAGTTGTACAAACACACACGAAACAGCTTTTCAACAAAAAGTTCTCCCTATTTTCAAACAAGTGCGTAGGCACGAGGAAACACAAGCTTCCTGCCTGGCTCAAAAAGCCAAAGCTAAGGAAATTTCAAAAGCTATACCTCAAATGGCTAATTCCGCTATCAGTGCTGAACTATGTAAACAACAAGCCCGCATGACACAAGATAAAGCAGGTTGCGAAAAACAAAAGGGACATACATGGAGAGATGGAAAGTGTCACCCCCCGGAAGAAGAAGAAGAACCCACCGTCGCTTTTGATATCCAAAGTGGAAAAAATATCATATCTCACTCAACCGGATCACTAGGTACCCCCACAGTAGAAGCTCCCAATCCAGAAACCACAACGGAGGATGACCCCGATGGGGATAGTAGAACTAGTGGAGGGGGGGGAGGGGGTACCCGCAGAGCTGCCGGAGGTAGCTCCCCCGATGGTATTGATCTGCCTGATCCTTCCTCCCCTTATTCAGAGGACTCAGAAGAAGAAAGCGACAGCACCGCAAGCACAGGAACAGATAAGGGAAGAGGATCCTCTGGCCTGAGGAGAGGGGGCTTTGGTGGCTACGGAAGCAGAGGCGGATATTACGGAAAAAAGCGAAAACCCTATTCCTCCTCCGGAAAAGACAATGACCTCAGTATGGGGGGAGGGGGCTTTGGTGGCTACGGCGGAGGAGGCTTTAGTTCCAGAGGTTCTCCTTCTTCTCAGGCTTCTCTGGGCTTGAGTCAGAAAAAATTAAAAGAAATGGAAGCTAAAAAAGGAGCTAAAAGAGCTACTGCCGGTGAAGCCGGTGGAGGTGCTCACCAAAGCATTTTTGAAAGAGTGACAAAACGATTTCAAATACTGTGCCAGGATAAACTAGATTGCCAATAACGAGGGGAGCTTTATCTAATTATAAATAGGAGAAAATAATATGAAGATAAAGGACGCAAATTACAGACTGATAAGGTCTATAAAAAAATTTTTCTTAAAAAATTATACACATCCGGTTTTGAATTTTCCGAACCTCTTTTTTGTCTCCAAAGGGAAAAGAAAGTTCTATGGGCGAGGATTCCTGACCGGAGCGGTACTTCATCTAGGGGCTTTTTTCATTATAATGCTTTTTCCACTCCATTTTGTTAAAGCGGGCACTTGTACTTGGGTTAATCCCTACGATGGGGATGAAACAAGAACCGTCACCCCTCGGGTACTACCGAATGTAGGGAAGGATGGAAATGTTCAGTACGAATCCTGTGATCAAGCGATCAAGAGAGATAGGCGTGCTGTACAAAAGCGGTATGCCAATAGACATGCCAACAAACATATTACAGGGGGAAGTAGAAATAATTGTTTTTGGAAAGAACTCCTTCCTCCTTTCACAGAACATAAGGTGGAAGTGCGACAGGTAGGAGAAAACCCTGACGGAACTCCTAAGTATGAGTCCTGTCGAACAGCCCAGAAGAGAAAACAAGAAGCGTGGAGAAAATCAGAGGGCTGGGAGCATAAAGAAGACCTGGAAGACGCTATAAAAAAACATAATGAAAAAGAAGATGAGAGAATACTTTCCTCTGAAAAAACGCTGAAAAACACATCAAACAGTCAACAACTAGTCTCCACCTTAACCAAGGCCGGTGGCGTTCTATATGGACTTAAAGGGGCAAAGTGCCTTAGCCAATGTGGCGGCGTTAGTAGTGGCTGCTGTCATCGAGCCCCTGTCTTTTTAGCTCTTTCAGCGGGCCTGTTTAAGGTTTCCAATAAATATAATGATGTCTCTAATCAGAATAGGGAAATCGCAAGGCAATACGCCGGATCTTTATTAAATGACCCTAATAACCCGGGCAGTTCGGGTACACCAGGTGGCCCGAACAACCCTGGAAATATCACTGGCGGTGCAACATCGGGACTACCCACTTCTCCCCCTATTACTCCTCCCCGCCGCCCACCAGTAAAAATAACTATGCCAAACGGAGATGAAGTCACTCTCACACCGGGAAATATAAAAGATTATTTTAAAAAACATAACCTGGATTTTGACCTGGAAAAAAGTAAAGTCACTTTACCCGATGGAAGAAGCTATACAGCGGAGGATATGGAAAAGCCCGAATTTAGACAGTTTGCCAACTCAAAAGCTGCCGCTGATCTTAAAAAACAAATGAAAGATCTGGAAAAACAAATCACCGATCAGATGGACGATGGAACTATAGATAGTTTAGCCGCAGATGATTCAGAAGAAGAAGGGGGCCTGGGTGGAGCCGGAGGAGGGGGCTTTGGTGGTTACGATGGTGGCCCTGGATTTGACGACGGAGAAGGAGGAGGCACTCTTATAGCCGGTATGGGAGGAGGAGGTAGCAGAGGAAAAGATGCTGATAAAAACTCAAAAGTAGCTGGCATGTCCGTTCAGGCAGGAAAGAATCGGGTAGGAGTAGCACAAGATGATATATTTGAGATGATCCATAGAAGATACCAAAATAAAAGAAAAAAACAACAGTTCATCGAAATCTCCTTTTAAACCCAGAGGGTTTTAATTGGGAAACTGAGCGGATTAATAGAAACTTTAGAGACCCACAGAAGCTCAGATAATTTTATTTGGTATAACCGTATTCCTTCAGGAAAACAGTTTGCCGGCAGAGGGTCCAAGGTCCTTGGCTTTCTACCTAGGGAAGACAAAGGACCGTCCCGATAAAGGCAAAGCTGTTTTCCTAAAAGAGTACAGTTACACCTGTATCACTTAAAGTAAAAGGCTGTCCTTTATATCCGCATTTACAGAAAGTCCCTCGCCTACAACCGAACGAGTAATAAAAGCCCCTTTATTAAAAACCGTATCATCCCCCAACACAGCAAAATCTCGGATAGAAAGGTGCTCCAGACCCTTCACCCTACTTCCACAAAACAAAATCCCCTCTCCTTTAACCGGTGGTTTTATTACTTTCGTAGCGGAAAAGTAATTTTCCCCTTGAAAAAAATCCCACCCTGGAGAAAAACAATTTAAAATATTTTTAATAAAAAAAGAAAAAACCTTGTTTTTTTGCCATCCCTGGTTTTCTTCCTGCAAAACTCTTAATATCTGTTTTGTTCCCTCTAAATAAGAATGTAGTTCATTCATATCTAATAACTTTAAACCAGAAACAGGATAAACTCTTAAGTGCGGTTTTAAAATATCCGATTCCAACACATCCTTAAAAATATGATGGGCGGCTGAGGGTATCTCTTTTAAAACCGAAGGGGAAAAAAGGGCCAGCCCCGAAAAATCAAAAGCTTTTACCTTGGGCTTTCCTAAAGGTTTAGTTAAAAAAGAATGTATTTGGTGTTTATCGTCGGCCCATAACACTCCCTTTTTTTTATCCGTAGGCTTAACTAAAAAACTCGCCAGTGCCTTGCTTTCCAAATGAGAAAAATAAAAAGCTCTTAAATCTTCCTCCGATTCCGGCCAAATAAAACTGTCTCCATTTAGATAAAAAAAAGGCTCCTTCCCCCCCCCTCCTTCCCCTTCAAAAAAATCCTTAAGCTTTAAAAGCCCCCCGGCCGAGCCTAAGAGGTTTTTCTCATAACTAAAAAAAGGGGAAGATAGGCCCGCCTTTGCCGCTTGCTTTTTTAACTCCCTTTTTAAAAGCTCCGCATGAGCATGTACATTGACAGCATAATCCTTTACTCCTAGAAGCTTTAAAAGATAAAGATTATAAGATACCAAAGGAATATTTAAAACCGGAATTAAAGACTTAGGCCGGGTGTGAGTATGAGGATAAAAGCGAGTGCCCCTACCCGCACAAAGTAAAAACCCTTTCAAAGATAAGGAGGATGGGGCCTTTTTTTTCATTGATTAAGCTCCGGTTCGGTCTAACAACATATCTACCAAAGATAAAAAATAGGGGTATTCCTTTAGATTTTGAAGCTCTTTCCTTAACATTTTTAAAGCCGGCACAATATATTTCAAATGTGTGTTCTGTTTTTTTAAAGAAGAAAAACTGGCAAAACTACCACAGGCTTTAAATAGCCTTTGCACAGCTGTAATAGCCATCTCCCATCGAATCTCTTCCACTGATTTTAAATCCGGGTGATGAGATACAAAATAACGCAAAAGCTTTTCCCTCTCTTTGTCTGTCATTTGATGCCCCCTTGGCTTTTGATCTCCCTCTTTCAAAAGGGCACCATGTATTTTATCCCCGTTCGGTATAGGATGCACATACACATCGTAAAACAAGCTTACCACATCATATAAACGAGGAAAAAACCCGGCATCTTGAAAATCAATAAGATAAACTTTTTTATTTTTAATAAAAATATTTCGACTGTGGTAATCTCTATGCGCCAGGAGAAAAGAAAAAGAGGAAAGTGTTTTACAAATATGTTGCCATTCCCTCCGGCATTGAGCCTGAAGATTTTTTTTCCATTCTATACTGATCTGGTTTGATCTCCGCAATCCTGCCCTCGCGAAAGCAGGGGGCGAGGACAAGTTTTGGAGTTTTTGTAAGCTTTTTCTGGGGGGTAAGTGGAGTTCAGAGTTCGCAAAATCGGGGCCAGAGCAGCCTGGACCGGAGCGGTCTATTTGATAAAGATTGCCGATCAGATACTTTTCCGTCCAGAGCATCTCCTTAAAAAACTGCTCCTCTGTAAAAACAGGAGAATTTAAAGAGGCGTTTTTTTTTGTTCTTTTTAAAGAACCTCTTTTCCGGGAAGCTAAATCCACCATAGAGGAAAGCTTTATTATTTGATCTAAAGCCTGATAATAATAAGAAAAAGGCAATGTTTTATTTTTTAATACTTCCTTTTCCAAACTCTGATCCCCTAAGTCCTCCAATAAAAGAAAACCTTTTTGGTTTTTATCCCCATAGGATTTCATTTTTCCGTCATTTTCAAACGGAAAGCCACTTTGGTGGCTTCCCGTCCCGCAGAAGCGGGAATCTAGTTCTGTTAAATGAGAACACAAGTTATTGCCTGCCTGTTCCGCGAAAGCGGGAATTTCATCCTGGTAGGATTTTTTAATCCCGATCGGTATATCTCCATCCACTTTTAGTTGATAAGAATATACTTTAGGTACATTTAATCCTCCTTCATAAAAAGCTTTCCATCTGTTTAAAAACTTTTCCTGCTGCAAAATTGGCGAATGAGCTAAAATATAAGAACGATCTTTCGTTATGATACGAAAATACTCTCGATCGCTCCCTTCAGGAATTAAAGGTTTTATTTGATATTTTTTCCCTTTAAGGGCTTTTTCTAAAAACAATTTCATATTTCTTGTTTATACTATACGACTTAAAAAAAATATCTTTTTATTTTGGATCAAAGACAACTACCAAAGGATCCTCGTTTAGCAGCTCTGTGGCAAAACACATGTCTAAAACCCTGAAGAGCGTAAAATCCTGACCAGAGTGGTCTCAATTTAAAGAATCGCCGGGAAAAGCTTTTGCCATTTTAGTGGAAGTTCCTCCTCTTTATGAATACCTACCACCAAGGGACCTGGCAATTCTTTTTTTAAAAGACTTTGAATAAGCACTTCTTTCTGAAAAAGAGATAAGCCAGAAAAAGAAGGCACACATAAAAAAACATCCTCCATTTTCTGAAACACCCCGTTTTCCCATTTTAAATCTTCCGTACTTAAAAACGCAAAGGCCTTAGTTTTTAAATAAATATCATGCGCCTCTTTTAAAAGACATTCTCTTTTTTTCCTCTGCAACAAAAGAGGAAAAGGATCTGTAGATAACTTTTTATTTTCTTCGGAAGAAAAATAAATTTTTGAATAAATATCTCCCCTGGGTTTGCTACCCGCTTTCACGAGGAGGGAGGGGGCACTTCCACAAAGAGAGGTGTTTTTTGATTGTCTCTTTGCGTTTTCCAATGAGAAGGGAGAAGCTCTGAAAGATTCTATCTTCTCTATACCGCCCCGGTATAAAAACAATTTTTGAAAATAATCGTCAATAAATTCCCTTACAGAGAGGGCCTGCTCCATTTCTAAAGCACGAAGGACAACAAGGACACCAAAAAAATCCTTCCCCATTAAAAGAGGGAAGCCGGTTTTGCCGTTGAACACCAAATATCCACCTTTAGAAGAAAAATCCGGTGTCATTAAGTGTAGGGCAGAGACCGAATACCGGTTCTCCAGCAAATACAATAAGTGAGGAATATCCCATTTGATAATTCTTTTTTTCTGACTCTTATTTAAAGTTTGTTTTTTTCTCATAACAATATATGAGATGCAAAAACCAGACCAAAAAAGAGAAAAAACACTTTATGTTAAGAACAAGTAAAGAAAGCTAAAATATACCAACCGATAGGAAAGTTTTGCCTCCTCCGAACTCCGTTAAAAATTAGGAAAAAACTTATAGAAACCATAAAACCCTGTCCCCGTAGAAGCGGGAATTAAACAAAATAAGTACAAATGTCACCAATTTAAACAACACTGTAAAAAATATCGGTTCTTTTCTTCTAAAAACAAATCGCCGGCGGATTTTTGTCCATCCCTTTTGATAAGTAAAACTTATGATATATATTTTTAAAACTATTTGTAATGAAAGAACTGTAAACCCCTAAACTTTAGACAAAGAGATAAATTTTACACCCTATTTTTATTTCACAACTCCTGAATCGTCCCCCTCAGCCGGTAAAGAGCCCTCGGAAGAATCCGAGGTATCACCACCTTGAATATTCCGTACCACCTGTTGGCTATTAACTTCTCTATCACTTGTATCTCCTACAGCCGCTAAAACCGCTTCATTACAAACAGAAGAAAGGCTCCCCGCTTCACTGCTTTCTTCCCCTATATTTTCAGGACTGCGACACACCACTTGAGCTAAAGAAGAAAAACAAAATAAACTCAATACTACTAAAAACCACTTCATCTATATTCCCCCTTACTATACTGATCCTGTGTGTTAATTAATCAGTTCTGAAAAAATTTTCTTATTCAAAATTTTGCAAATTTAATATATTTTATTCAGGAAAACAGTTTGCCGGCTGAGGGTCCAAGAACCTTGTCTTTCTACCTAGGAAAGACAAGGGCCGTCCCGAAAGAGGCAAAGCTGTTTTTCTGAATAAACATATTTATTACTAATTACTTAAATGTTTCATCCCCGGGTAATGAGTTTCCCCTAAAGGGTCCCTGGACCCCCCTAAATAATAATGTCTGTAGCGACAGGTGATATAATTTCCAAAAAGCCGTTAAAAACCGAGGCAACTTGAGCGGCCACGGTAGGATCCGCCTGGGTTCTTCCCGTATCCACTTGTCCGTTTTGATCGTAAAAAACCTGAATAGAACCCACTCCCGGCCGAGTGATCTTTCTGGGTTTGCTGTACTTTTCATTATAAGCTACAATAATACGCTTCTTACTTTGATCCCGCATTTCCGCTATACGCCCTCGATGATCCCTTTTCACAACCACCCAACGACCGGTGCTATCCTGCTTAGCCATAGCCAAATGACATTTTTTAGGGCCATAAGAAATTTGTGTTTTTACCTGACGGTTCACTTTCCTTCCTTGCATGTATTGTACAACCACCTGTTTGGGCTTCCTACACTTGTTATTATAATTGGAAAAAAGCACGGTTCTTCCCGGCTGCGCCCGAGATTTTAAAAAGCCATTTTCGTAATAAGCGTACCTGGTGGTGATCCTATTTCGTGTCACCGACAGAGGAGAACCTGTACGCATATCATAAGTAATATCCGTAACTCGCCCATTTACTTTTTGTTTGGCCCGATAAAGATATTTACTGCCATCTTTTTTTGGCTTATTCCAAAATTCATAGCGACTGATATTAGTCACTCTTTTTCCACATTTTTTTCTCACATCCGTCCAGTAATGATTTCGGTTCCTTTTATTAGTGACATACTTATAGTTTTCTTTACAGCCCCGCCGATCTTTAAAAGAAAGCACCCAATCCCGATCGGTATTATAAGTAAGAGCTTCATAAGTGTTATCCGGGTAACGGGTTTTCGTAAGGTTGTGATAATTATCATAAAAGTGATGATATTTTTCGCCTTTACTGTTTGTCACTTTTATCAGATTGTCCTCTTTAATCACATATTGCACTGTCATTTTATTAGGGCCTATTACTGTCAAGACCTCTCCCTTTCTTTTAAAAGACAAACTTCTTCCCTTATTATCCATAACTTTAACCAGGGTCCCTTTCTTTCTCTGTAGGCTTATCCAATTTCCAGATTTATCCTGCTCTTTTATAAGCAAACCCGTTTTATCAAAAATTTGCATTTGTCCAGTAGGGAGCGTCCTTATATATTTATTCCCGGTGAACTGAATACGATCATTTTGTCTGCCCAGGGCCTGATAGGTCTGACCACTTTTCGCCTTCCCCTTTAAACCAAAGGCCCGAATCAGCTCAGACTGCAAAAGAGAGGATTTTTTCACATCTCTTTCCACCTGTTTAATATACTTTTTAGAAAGTCCCTTTTTTTTCTTCACTTCCGCCATAATTTTTCCAATCAAAATCGAACGACTTCCTGTCACTCCCTTGGAGATATACGAAATTTCTGCCCCTCCTCCACATTCTACAACCATCAATGTATTATCCGGCATGACTTCTAAACGCGTTTCCAGATTAGAACACCAGCCATAACCGAACATACCCCTGAAAAGAGAGCGGGAGTTATAAGTACGCTCAATCATAAGAGGAAGGCCCGCCCCCGGGAGAGATATATCAATAAAGGTTTTTGTATAATTAGCGTTTTTAGTATCCACCAAAGCAAACACTTGAAAAGTGAATAAAAAAATTACAGATGCTCCAATGACTGTTTTCATTCTATTTTTCCCTCCCCTATTTTTTAAGTTATCTAATAAAAAACTCTATAATAAAATTATCTGGTCTTTTTTTCCCTTTGGGAAAAAGCTTTATAGAAACTGCAAAACCAGCCCCCCCATAAAACCTACTTCCACAACAAAAGTGGGGGAACAAACCAGGTTAGTATAAAGCCCCCTCTCTTAGACTTTAATTGTAACAATTTTTTTCATTAAAACGCCACCTATAATAATCAAAGCCAAAATCATAAGCAGGGAAAACCAGCCTAAAGGCGTACCTAGCATCAATTGAGCATGTTGTTTATTTGTTAAAAACATCATTACAAGCAATAAAAAAGGGACAAGAGAAACAATGGTCGCTTGTATAGTCCCTTGAGCCGTCAGAGCTTTTATCTTATTTTGCACTTTTTGCCGCTCTCGAATAGTTTCCGAGATAGTAGCCAGGGTTTCAGCAATATTCCCCCCTGTTTCCTTCAATATATTGATAGCCACCACCATCATAGTCACATCCTGACGATCCATTCTTTGTTCCATATCATTAAAAGCCTCCTCGACACTCATCCCCAAGCGAGTTTTGTTTAAAACCAGCTGAAATTCCTGAGCTAAAGGGCCGCCTTTCATATTTTTAATCACTCTCTCCATAGACTGAGTAACACTTAAGCCCACCTTCACTCCGTTCGTCATAATAACCAGGCCCTCCACCATTTGATCCACCACTTGATTACACCGTTGTTCCCACAGAGTGCGCATAACCATTTGAACTCCTATCCAGGAAAATAAAAAACCAATAGATCCAAAACCTAATCCCACCACCAAATGCGGCCAACAAGCTAAAAAAATCAAAAAGCCAAAACTAAGCCCCAAGGACCAAAGCCACAAAACCACTTTTTCTTTAGCCGTTTTTATCATCATCTTATCTATAATTTCTAAAACCTCTTTTTGAGAACTAAGAGTTTTATCCTTAAAAAAAGATAATATCCCCGGCCAGCGAATATAAAAAAACACAAAGACCAAAAAACCCACTATAATAGATAAAATAAAAGGATCTAAAAAAAAGCTTTTTACCATATCCATTTTTTCTTTCTCCTGAAAAACCTATTATACCCATCCTGTTTGTTAACTTGGGGGTATTTTTATTCCCAAAGCGATAAAAAACCTGTGGGTCGCAAATGCCCCTAACCTAGGGTATTTCCTGACCGGTTCGCTCTAAAAACATACTCACGAAACCTTTTTTACGCCCTCTTTAGGAGGGAGCTTTTTACCCGGTAAGTGAGATAATCCCCGCAGGCCTGGCCTCTTAGCCGCAGGTCCCAATTTCCCCGCACTTAGAAGAGAAGGGGTTTCCTTTTTAGGGGAAGAACTCATCGTAAAAAGAGAACGGGGAATTTTAAGTCCTCTTTGTTCAAATTTTTCTATAAAAGTGGGGATCATACCCATAGCTTGAAACTGTCCTATAATTTTTCTATTTTTATCAAAGCCTTCCTCTTTAAAACGAAAAATTTCCTGCAAAGTAACTGTATCTCCTTGAAGCCCCACTACTTCCGTCACACTTTTTACCTTCCGACTTCCATCACTTAATCTTCCAATTTGAATAATCAAATTCACCGCCCCTGCCACTTGTTCTCTAATAGCTTTTATCGGTAAATCCATCCCCGCCATTAAACATAAAGTTTCCAAACGGGAACAGGCCTCTCTGGGATTATTAGCGTGCACCGTCGTCATAGAACCATCGTGGCCTGTATTCATAGCCGAGAGCATATCTAAAGCCGCTCCATCTCGACACTCTCCCACAACAATACGATCCGGACGCATCCGAAGAGAGTTACGAATAAGATCCCTGATACTCACCTCTCCCGTCCCCTCCATATTAGCCGGTCGTGTCTCCAGCCTAACAACATGCTCTTGTTTAAGTTGCAGTTCTGCCGCATCCTCCACCGTAATAATCCGTTCATTAACAGGAATAAAACTGGACAGCACATTGAGCAAAGTGGTTTTACCGGAGCCAGTTCCTCCGGAAATAACAACATTTAAGCCTTGCTCCACACATATTTTAAAAAAATCTGCCATAGGCGAAGTCATAGAACCAAAGCGACTGACCAAATCCGAAATCGTTACACGATCTTGAGGAAATTTTCGAATGGTCACCGCGGGACCGTCTATAGATAAAGGTTCAATAACCGCGTTCACCCTGGAGCCATCCGCCAAACGCGCATCCACATAAGGGGTTTTTTCATCAATCCTCCGACCTAAAGGAGTTACAATCCTTTCTATGACATTCCTGAGCTGCTGATTAGAGGTAAAAGTAACCGGGCTTAATTGTATTTTTCCGTTCTTCTCACAAAAAATCTGGTCACAACCGTTCACCATAATTTCCGTTACCGAAGGATCCGCCAATAACTCCTCTAAAGGTCCCAGACCTAAAGATTCGTCCAAGACCTGTTTAATAACTTGACTTCTTTCCTGACGAGAAAGCCCCTGCCCTCTTCTATCCACCAGTTTAGACACCACAATCTGTGTTTTATTCCTCAGCTCCCTTTGAGAAGCCTCGTCCTTAGCCTGAGTTAGATCTTTTTTTAAATCCATCTCTTTTATCAATTCTGTATGAATTTGCATTTTCAATATAATCAAAGGAGTGAGTTCTCTTTGCCGGCCCGAAACAGGAGAAGAAGACTTTGGAGAAGAAGCAGAATGAGGGGTTTTTACTTCCGCTTTTTTAGGTCGGATTAAACTTTTGTTTTTTTGTAATATCCCCCCCACCAATCTTCTCACCATGTCATGGTAAGCTTGAGACAAAGCCACCGTCGGCCTGGATAACACAAAAGGTTCAGCCGACTGTAAAGCCTGAGAGGAAGTCATTTCATCCTTAGGTAAAACAGCCACCACGGGCAATCTTAAACTATTAGCTATAGCCCCGGTAGAAACACCTTGCCCCGCTTGATTGATAACAATTTGAAATAACTGTGAGGGAAGAGTGGCCGAGTGCATTTCATTTAACAGTCTTTTTGTTTGATTGATAACCAATACTTCCGGACTTAATACCACCAAAACCGCACTGGAAAGCTCTAAAACAGAAAACTGTAAGGGACTTAAAAAACAACCCACATCCACTACAATATATTTAAAGTACTGGGAAAAACCATAAAGCTGTTTTCCAAATAAAGCCGGATCACCGGAAAGGCTTTGCTCAGGCCCTGTGACCGCCCCTAAGTAAGCCAGGCCCGTCTTATGCCAGGCCAGAAAGTTTTTCATATTTTGCTCACTGACCACACCGGAAAAACGAGTGAGATCCAAAACCGTTTTTTGTGGTCTAAGACCAATAATAACACTTTGGTCTCCACAACTTTTGTCATCCAGATCAATCAATAACACCGGAGTCCTCATCTCCTTTTGAAGAGCTAAAGCCAGGTTCGCGGATAAAACACTTTTACCCACCCCCCCTTTACCACCGGAAACAGTAATTAAATGACATTTTGGATTCAACGACATATTTTTATTTAGGGCAGATCCCTACTCCTTTTGACCCTCTATTCTTTCCTGAAAGGTGCAACGGCTATTTTATAAATGAACCGAAAATTCACCCCCAATTTTAAATTGTATTCTTTCAGGAAAACAGTTTGCCGGTTGAGGGTCCAAGGTCCTTGGCTTCCTACCTAGGGAAGACTAAGGACCGTCCCGATAAAGGCAAAGCTGTTTTCCTGAAGCACACACATTTACCAATAAATCATCCTCCTTATAATAACCAAAGCTCCTTTCCTCTGTTTCGAGTTAAGACACAGTTTGTTTATTATATGAAACCTGCCCTAATTAAAAATTTACTGACTGGAGAGTTTAAATTTCTTTTTTATTCGGCTCACACCAGAACTGGCAGAAGTTTTAATAATAGGTGTTACAAACACAATAAACTGGCTTTGGGAACGGGCAAATTTTTTAGAAGATAAAAAAGAAAGCAGAGGTGAAGTACTGCCTTGAGGAGGCTCTCTATTGTAATCGGAAAAGGTTTTATTGCTAATGACCCCCCCCAGTACAGCACTGAGGCCGCTTTGAACATGAACACTCGTGCTTAAATTACGAGTGGTGGTAATAGGTTTCCCCCCAGAGGAACCAACCAAGTTACTGACTTGAAAAGTCACCTTTGACAACTGGATACTATCCCCTCTAGGTCCTACCACTTGAGGGGTAAGTCGCATTTCAATACCGGTGGAGGCCATCTCTATAGTTTGCTCTCCATTAGACCCTGTAGATGCTTGATAAGGAGTTTGTTTTTGAGAAGAAATCCGGGCTTCTTTTCCCTCTTCTGTAACCACATTGGCGCTATGTAAAATCCGGGCAAAGCCAAAAGATTTAGCCCAATTCAACTTCGGTAAAAAATTATTAATCGTTCCGGAAATAATCCCCCCGACCGTGCCCAATCCAACAGAACCAGAATGAAAAGAAAATTTAGTGCCATCTTCTATTTGTGGAGTCCACTGAAAACGAAAACTATCCGCATAATCTTTATTTAATTCTACATAGTGCACCACTAGTTGAATTAGTTTACTACGGCCATCCTGTTTTTTCTCTCGCACTTTGATATAATTCAAATAAGGAACACGGTTCCATTCTTTTACTTTACTTTCACTGATCGCCCTATCCACAATATGATCGGGTAAGTAAAGCTGAGCTATCTCTTCCGCCCTATTTTTTTCACTTTCATCACTTACAAAGCCCTCTAAAATAAAAGTCATATTAGTCGCTCGCACGGTAATATTAGGGTCATTAATTTCTTTCTCAATAAATTTAGCCACTTTATTTTGAGCCAGAGGACTTAAAGTGACCAGGGAAGTGGCCTTCCCTTTATATTCCTGAACGACATCATGGATACGTCTCATATCCCTGGGAACTAAAATTTCCCCGTCTATAACCACTTTGTTGTTTAAAATTTTAATTTGAATTCCATCAACGGTTCTTAAAAGAGATTGAATTTCTGTCGCCGCCTGCTGTAGATCTGTTTTCCCCACCTTTAAAGCCAGTTTCTTTAATATACGACCCTTGGAATCCTTAATATTTAAAGCGCTCACTCCTACTCTTTTAGGGGTAAAACGGATCACTCCTGTAGATATATTGTAATGTAAGCCCGTATAGCGCCGATAAGGCCCTTCAAATTTTAATTTTTTTCCTTTTAAATTTTTTGAAAGCTCATAATCGTACTGAATACCCACGTAAAGAGGTAAAGACTCTACACTAAGAATTTGCGCTTTTAGAAAAAAAGAGAAAAAAATCAAAAAAAACCAGCTATACCGAACCGGGTGAGAAAAAAGAGGAAGCTTTAGAATAAGTATAAAACTCTTAAAAAATGTATTTTGTCTTTTTATACCAGACCGGTTGACCTTTTTCAGCTGTCCCTTTTTATTTCCTAAAAGGAGTTTGGAGTTTACAAATTCCTGACCGGAGCGGTTTACTATCTTGGTTTTTTTCATTTTTTACCTCTTTAAGTTCTGTTGTGTATCTCTCTACTTTCTTCTTTTTAATTTAGGAATCCAGGAATTATTGCTCTTCGAAGCTGGTTTACGCGCCGACCTGCCTAAAAGACTATTTAAACTGGAAACAGGTAAATGCTGATTAATAGAGTGATCGCTTGGATGTCTTAGAGAGAGAAAAAGAGAACCGGGAGCGGTGGCTAGTACATAAACCAAATCCTGAATATCTTTTGGGTCCGCCTCTACAGTGATAGAATTAAAGTCGGTCGCCGCGCGGATATTACGAATAAAACTGCTTCCACTGACTTCTTCAAAAACCCGGGGGAGTTCGTTCACCACTTTAATACCGGTCGCCAAAATCACCACATCCTGCATAAGCGTTTTTATTTCCTTTTTTTGTCTAGCTCCATCTCTTACATCCAAAGCCACAACCACATCCACCCGATCTCCTGGTTTTAAAAGCTTAGCCACTCCTCGGGTTTCATCAATAGGGATCGTCAAAGCTCTTTTAGTGGGAGAAACTTGAAGAGAAAGACCGGTAGTGGGACCGGGGCGGGTGATTTTTGTTCTTAAGACCTGCTCCCCCTTACTTAAAGGAGCCAAAGCTACCAGACCTATAGCCTCCTCCATAGTTAAAATAGCTTCTGGCTGCACAAAACTACTGGGATACTCTTTTAATTGCACCATAGAGTCATCCACCGTTTCCATCTCCCCAATATCTCTCACAGCCGTTACAACAGAAGTCATAGCTCCGAACTTTTTAGCTATTTGATCACTTTTTTCCTGGGTATAACTGTAAAGCAACATCACCGCAAAAATAGCCGCTCCTATACTGAGCCATAGGGTTAAAGTTTCATTTTTATTCATTTATTCCTTCCCTTCTTATAAATTGTTTCGGAAAGATAGGGAGTTCAGATTAAATATTTTCGATTAAGACAACCAAAAAAGAGGAATTATTTCTGGCAAACCAGCATAACAAAAGCATCCGTATCATTTACTTTTTGAAATACTTAGAGATTTTAGCCTGGTCTTTGGTCCAGGATTTTTCGCTCTCTTTAAAATTTTCCTCTTATTGGCATAATTTTGAATGTAAAGGAGCTTCTTTTCTTGCCAGATAATAACAAAACTATAAATAAAAAAGCCTTTGGCTTTAATCTCAGCAATCCTCACTCAGACAAATACCGTAACCCACCATAACCCAGGCAGGACCTACTTTTTTATTCTCATTTTTAATACCTATTATATCTGCAATTTTCGTATGTTCTGGGTCGGCCAAAAAGTCACTCCGATCGCCAAACTCATATTGTTTTACCCTAAAATCCACTCGACGCAAAGTCGCTGTTTGCTGGTTACTACGCGGAGGATGTTTTTCAGAAGCGATAAAATTAAACCTTCTTCCTGGACCTGCTTCACTTCCCCCATCGTTTCTAAAAAAAATATTCGAGGTCCCATCAGATACACCTCCGTAATCAGCAGCTCCAAAATCTCTTAAATAGGAAAGGTCTGAACGATGGTTAAACGAAAAAAAAGTATAATTTCTGGCGGCAATGGAGTTTAAAACCGCTGTATGAACAATACCCCAGGAACCTAAGGTAGCCGCCATTAAAACAAACATAAGCCAGATAAGAGGAAAGGCCTCTATCATAGCCATCCCCCTTTTTCCCTGAAACGGATTATAAGGATAGCACTTTTTTTCTTTTTTCCTCATTTTTATTCCCCCCTTTTTCTATTCTCTCCTGAAAAGGGCAAATCTCTTCCCCGGTTCGGTATATAAAAAAATCAACAACCATTATCCCCAAAACCTTCTCTATAACGAGGATCTACATTTCCGTCAAAAAAGGAAGGTGGATTGTGTTTCTCAACTATAAACTCCCATCGTTTTTTAGCAAACTCCTCGCATTCCTTTTTTGTAGGTTCTCTTCCCAGGTAAGACCCGACAACCGTTTCAAAAAAAGCGGCCTCTTCCTCTGTACTTCCCCAGAGCGTATCCACCTCTAATATTTTCGGTATAAATTTGGTCCAAACTCCATAAAAAAGATAAGGAATTTCAGAAGAGGGTGAAAATTCACGATTAAAACCCAAACCCTCCCCCGGCATCAAATCCCCTCCCGTTTCTTTAATTTCAAAAAGCTTATTAGCACCGGTAAAAAATTTACTAAAATCAGAATTTTGCACTAAAGAATCGTACTTTTCACGAGCCATCCTCTGTTGAAGGGCCTTTGATCCATCACCTAAAAAAAGAGTCCGACTAGAAGCGAAAGTTATATATTGTGTTACTTCACTGACAGCTAAAGTAAAAGTCATGGCGGAAAAAAGAAAAACAAAGCTTAAAATAAGAATAAAACCCAGCAAGAACTGAACCGTAAGACTACCTCGACAGGAGAGATAAAAAAATTTTTTATAGCTCTTTATTGTCACTAAAAACCTGCCTTATTTTTTACAGAGTTGGTCAGGTTTTTTTGACCGGATCTACTCCCTTAGTAGAGAACATTCTTTTCCAATGATTAGGATGATCTCTTTTCGCCTCCGGCTGTTTTTGCCAACTTCCTGACTCTATCATACCTCCAATGGTTTTCCAGGGATTGGAAATAAAATTCTTAAAGAGCTTTTGTACTTGAAACTCCTTAAGAACAAGATAACTCATCCCTATCATAACCACTAAGAGTAATACCATCTCCACAGTGATTTGCCCTTTTTGCTTTTTTCCTGAAAAAAAAGCTCTTCTTTTTTTTTTCACACTTTGTTTCTCCTGCCACTGATTTCAAAAAAAGCCCAAATAACTAAAAATAAAAGGCACTTAACCAGCCTAAAAACAAACTTATGGAAAAAGGAAAGGTATTAAGTGTATCGGAAGAAGGCTTTTTAAATTTAAGTAAAGAAAGAAAATTTATATACATCAATCCCATTTTCTTATCTAAAATGACTTTTATCAAACCTAAAATCGCCCCCCAAAAAAAAGCACATATAAGACTTACAATTAAAGTCCTAGGAGAAAGGACCAGACTCAATACCGCATAAAGCTTCATATCCCCACCCCCTATAACTTTCAATAAGACCAAAGGAACTGTTATTCCCAAAGACACCACTAATTTCGCTAAAGCAGGAAAAAGACCCGAAGCTCCTTGAAAAATCAAAACAGAAATAAGAGCCACCCCCAATAGAACCAAAATAAGAATATTATGGATTTTTTGAGACCTAAGATCATCCACCACGGCGGAAAGTAAAATAAAGGCCGGTAAAACAATATTAAAAAACATGCTTTTATTTTATACCGAACCGATATGGAAATGGCACCCTTCAGATAGCTTTTTCTTCTTCCAAAGAGAAAAAGAGACAATGAGAAGATCTAAATCGGACAGGTATTATGACCGAACCGGTCAGAAAAAAAGAGAACTCTTCTTTTCAATGGGAGAATAAAAGTTAAAAGCGAGTTCGGCTTTGAGCACAGAGCGGCTGAAAGCCTGCTCTGTGGCAAAACGCATGTTTGAGCTTTTTAATTCTTATTCTCCACTGAAAAGAAACTCCTTATTTTAAGAGAATAACAGTCAAAAGGTTCCTATCTCCGTTCCTTCGTTTTCACGAGGACAGGGGCAGGCATTTTTTTGCCACAGATTAAACCCCTGTGGCTTAACTGAATGCGGGAATCTGATCGCTACGAGAAGAGTGATTTATTAGTAAATTGGCCATGAATAATAAAGCACGCCAAATAAAAGCCTGTGGTTTTAACGAGGAGGGGCAGTCCATTCAACTGGACTAGAATGATTAGGCCAAAAGCCTGTACCTGTAGCCACATGTTTTTCCACCCGTGCCGAAAGCAAGGGTAGGTTATTGTAAAAAGTACTCACCACACCATGTTGAGGATGTATAAAAAGACCTAAAATCAGCATGGCATATACAGCTAGTAATAACACGAGTTCTGCTGTCATGTTTTCTCCCTAATTTGAAGATATTTTACACCCCTCAGGTATGATCTCTATAAAGCCTGCCTTCGGGAAATCGAGGCTAGATTCCCTTTCAAAGGACTAAAAGCTACTGAAACTGTTTAAATCTAATGGTGCCTGATTTTTACATAAAATCAAATATCAATTACAAGCAAAATTAAAAGCTCTAAGACTAAAAAGCTGATCTAACCCTGAAGTGGCTTTCAATCAAGCCTCTTAGAGGACCTTTAATTTATCAGAATCTATGGTAAAACATATCCCCGTGAAGCCTGTCCTTGTTCCACTACTTTTGCAGAGGCAGGGCTCGCGGGGAACGGGGCTTCCTAACCGAGGCAGCATAAACCAAGCTATTTAGTAAAAGACAAGATATCTGTTTTTAAACTATTTAATTTTTTTTCAAGTATCTCATTTATTTGACGTTTAAAAAGGAAAGCTAGTCCCACAATAGCCACTAAAATTAAAACATATTCCGCTGTGCCCTGACCGGATTCGTCCTTCCACAGTTTAAGCAGGGTTGATTTTATTTTTTTCATCATAAACCTCCTTCAAGTTTATGTTTTTTTTATCGGAAAAAGAAAAATAAACTTTAAGATATTTTTAAAAAATGGAAAATATTTTAAATATTTTTGATTTTTTTCCTTATAAACGACTAGATTCCCGCTTCCGCGGGACGGAGAGCCTCTTAAAGGGCTTTCCGTTTGATCTGCGGCAAAACGCATGTATGTCTATCTGACCTTTTTTCTCTTATTTGCAACAATTTTGAGTGAAAAAAACTTTTTCTTATAATATTACGCCCTTAGAATAAGCTAAAATATAAATAAAATTGTTAGGACTTTTTCAGAACCAACGAATGAGTGAACATTTCCAATTCCCGTGAAAACGGGAATCCCAAGCCTTTTCTCTACTGAAGAACCTATCTCTATCCCGCTTTATCTGTCTTTCTTGTAACGGGAAGGTAGGTTATTGCCTTTCCATCCCGCGAAAATGGGAATCCAGCCCTTGCCAACTAACTGGAAAGGCTTAAATTCCCGGAAAAAATAACCGAAAAGTAAAGTGGTATAAAATAGGGAGGAATAATGTCTCTAAAGAGTCCAAAAAAGAAGACAGGGCAAAAGGGAAGGAAAAAAAACAAAGGACAAGCTATTATAGAATATGTCCTCATTTTAACTGTTGTCGTTGTTGTCATGGGAGGGATGCTCTTAAAATTTAATAAAGCTTTTAAAGACTGGGCTAAATCTATATTAGGAAATCAAGGCTATATTGCCTGTCTTATGCAAACAGGCACTTTACCCGGAAAGGCTCATTCTTCCTGCACCATCTCAAATTTCGATGTCAATTTATCCACAAGTGCTTCTTCCACCGGTGCTTCTTCTGGAGGTTCCTCCTCTTCTGGAAGCTCCTCTGGGAGTTCTTCTTCCAGCACCAGCTCAGACACCCCCATAGGAGGGGGAGGAGATATAAGCCACTCTGATCAGGGTAAACCTTCCCCCACCACAGAAGACATAGGAGATTCTTCTTCCGGAGACCACAATTCATCTGTAAAAACCGGTTCTTCTTCTAAAAAAGGAAATAAAGAACACAGTCCATCCGGACAGATGATCTCTTTAAATTCTAATTCAGGATCAAAGTGGGAGAACCTACCGGGAGCAGATGAGAACGCAGGAGAAGGTGGTTCCACTCGGGCTAAAAGAAAAAAGCGAAAAATGGGCTTTAGAGAAAACATGTCTCCTACCCAGGGCAAGCCCGGCTATTCAGGTAAAAGATTTAGAGCTGTAAAGTCCTATGGTTACATGTTGACGGATGAAAAAGAACAGAAAAAAAGAAGCGCTCCGATCGCCGTAGGCAGTATAGGAAGTAAGAAAAAAAATACCGGAGGAAAAGAAAAAACCAACTACATGAAAATAAATAAGAAGCTAAAAACAAAGGATCAAGGCCCTAAAATTGGAAAATGGAGCTTTGGAAATATATTTCGTCTTTTCCTTATCATTTGTATTATTGTGGCAGTGGTTTTGATTATCGGAAGCCAGGCTACTCAGGTTAAAAAGTCCATGAAATAATACCCAGGGGGTATTTTTTTTCCGTAACTTTAAGGCATTCCCCCCCTAACCAAGCCTTTAAACATGCAAATTTTCAAACAGGATTAGTGTCCATCTGATTTTACAGCTCGCGAAAGCCAGGGAATGTGATCAAAAACCGGAGGGATATAGTCGGTTCTGAAAAAGTTCTAACAAGTTGATATTAAGTTTGGTAAAAAATAAACCTCTTAAAGTATCAAATCCATGAACCAAAAACTAAGGACACAGATATATGAAGAAAAAGTTAAAAAAAAAGAAAAAGCCCAGATGCAGTCACGATAGTTTTTTTAAGCTGATTTTCTCCGATCCT
>JAPPLY010000016.1:17164-24276 GCA_028819305.1 Bdellovibrionales bacterium | reverse complement strand
ATCTTTTGGACTTACTTTCCTTTAAAGTTTCTTTAAAGGGCCAATGTATGAGGGGTTTTTAATTATAAGCTGTGCTAGTATAGAAAAGTATTTACAACAATACTGTTTTAACTTGAAAAGGGTTTAAAATATAAGTTATAAAGTTAAAAAATTATTTCATAAAAAGTAAGAATATGAAAAAAAATATTTTAATTTTCCTTATTTTCAGTTCAGTAAGTTATGTTGCTCAATCAAATAATAGAGATATTATTATCTCCATGAAACAAAGCTCTCCTTTTGTTGATATAGACATAGATAGTATATTACATCCTCCAGAACAGCTTTTGGTTCTAGAACCAGAAGAGTACATTAATCCTCCTGCTCCTTCAGGAACAAGTTGCCTTCATGTAATCCAGGCGTTTAGAAATAAATATCCCCCCTTGGCAGATGTAGGCAATCCCCCTATTCATGCATTAGTAGAGAGAAAAGTGCTTCGAGCTATCTCTTTATGGCAGATACCTGCTCCGCATAATCATACCTTTCATAATTATACTTGTATCAATGAGGTGAGAGACACCTGCTGGGATTATTGTGGGGAAGGTTTGGAACAACCTGGGAATGTGCACCTTTATTGTGTCTTAATGGCTTGTATGAATTATACCAATGATCCTATTGATGAGATACCTGTCAATTATAATAAAATATAAGCTATCTAATATATTCTTTTACACCGGTAAAAGATTTTCGATGTAAGGGGCAGGGGCCGTATTGAGCAATCGCTTTTCGATGTAAAACCGTAGCGTAGCCTTTATGAGAGAGAAAACCATATTTGGGATAATATTTATCTTGCTTTTCCATCCATTCATCTCTTCTTACTTTGGCAATAATGCTAGCGGCGGCAATAGGGGAGAGACGCTGATCTCCTTTTATAAAAGTGGTTTGACGAAATGAGTAAGGAAGATTAGGTATTAAAAATCGGCCATCCACTAAAACATGCCCCGTTTTAATTGATAATTTAAGTAAAGCTCTCTTCATAGATAATAAAGAAGCCTGTAAAATGTTTAGGTTTTCAATTTCATATACATCCGCTGTTCCTGTAGTATATATATGCTTATTCATGATGTCTTGAGCTAGTTGCTTTCTTTTTTCCGGGGAAACTTGCTTTGAGTCAGGATAGTGCTCATCTTTTTTTAGAATAACCGCAGCGGAGAAAACAGGTCCAGCTAGACAGCCTCGTCCTGCTTCATCAACGCCGATTACAGGACAAGGATAAAAGCACTTCCAATCAATCAAAGGATATTTTTTCATTTGTTTGAAAAGTAGCCACAGCGGATTGTTCATCATCATAAATAGCTATATCTTTTATTTCGCTTTGGGCAAATACTCGCCGAAATTCAGAGCCTACACAGCAAAATTGTAAAGTGGACTGTGTATTTAAGTCTTTAATGGTATTCATAAAGGAGCTAAGTCCATCAGAACCCACAAAATTAAGATTTTTTAAATTAAAAACAATATTTTTTTTAGAGAGCTTGTCCATACATATTTGATGAAAAGGCTCAGCAGAAGCAAAATCCACTTCTCCTTTTAAATTAATGATCACTACATTATTTTCACTTTTTTTGATAAAAGCCTTCATACTTCTTAATTAACCTCTACTCAAATTACGCCGCCAGTCTGACTTAATTCCCCCTCTCTTCATTTTTATGAGGGTATGGTTTACCAATCGTTTTTTCTCTCAAAAGAAATGGACTTCTAGAGTGGCTATTTTTATACTGTTTCTATAAAACGAGCAATATATAGTTTAAATAAAAATAGGAAATATATATACAAAAATCTAAAAACCTGGCCTTTTGTTTAAGAGATATAATCGGTTTTGAAAAAGTTTTGAGTGAAAGGTGCTTCTTCTCTTATCAAGAGTATTCCTTTAAAATGACAAAAATATAAATAAGGTCAAATTGTCTGAATTTTTTTAGAACCGATCTCATAAGAAAAATAGATAAAATAGAAATGGATTAAAATGTTTAAACTAAGAAAAAATTTTTTTACAAGAGAAACTACAAAGGTGGCTACAGATCTTTTAAATTGTGTTCTGGTAAGGGTAACGGAAACAAGCGCTGTTTTAAAAGGACGCATTGTAGAAACAGAAGCGTATTTAGGGCTAAAAGATGACTCCTGTCATAGTTTTGGAGGTAGAAAAACGAAACGAACACAAGTTATGTATCTTCCAGGGGGCTATGCTTATATTTACTTTACCTATGGAATGCATTATTGCTTTAATATTGTAACAGCGGGTAGGAGAGAACCGGAGGCGGTTTTAATACGCGCTTTAGAACCTATAGAAGGTATTTCAGAAATGCAAGAAAATCGCTTAAAAAAAGACATTAAAAATCTCACAAGAGGTCCAGGTCGCTTATGTCAGGCTCTTAATATTAGTAAAAACTTAAATGGAGCAGATATGGAGGGTAGCCGTTTATATGTAGAAAAGGGAAACTTTATGTCTTTAGAAAGGATAGCTGTCAGTGAACGAATTGGCCTTTCTCCTTTCCGCTTATCTCGCTACTGGCCGTTAAGGTTTTATATAAAAGATAACCCTTTTGTATCTATATATTGATCTGGTTTTCGCGAGGAGCGAGAGTTCTATACTATCATATCCAGAAACAATTCAAATTTTCTTATTTTACCCTCAAATTAAGCCGATACGAAATTTGTTATTTTAAATAGAAAAATCAAAATCTTATAGTAAGGAACATGGAAATGAAATACTATGTACGCTCATTAAAGATTACCTGGAATTTTATTTTTTGGGTTTTATTTATTTTGGTGGTGGTTTTTACTTTAATAGACTCAAAAACTCTAGGTATCTCTAAATATTTTAGTTTTATTCTGGGAGCTCTTCTCATTGTTAATCGTGTTTATTTAGTTAAAGGGCGTATAAAGAGATGGCCTTATTTTTTAAATATTTTAGCTTTATTTTTTATTTTAATAGCTTTGTATAAATTTATTTATGATTCAAAAAACTTTTCTGAGATTTGCGTGTTCATGGCTGCCTTTTTCAGTATCTCTTATTTTTTTGTAGCTTCTTTTGTTATGCTAGCCATGACTATAAAAATCCATAGTTTAGTCCAAGATAACTTAACTTTAGAAGTGCCTCTTATTCTGGTTCGCTCATTGATTATGAGTTTTCTTTGTTTAGCTGCTTTTTACCCCTTTGTTACTTTACATATAAAAAGACTTAGGGACATTAATCTCTCCTATTGGTGGACATTAGCAACACTCATTCCTGGTATTAATATTTTGTTTGAAATTTTTCTATTCACGAAAAAATCTGTTAAAAGAAAAAAAAAGAATAAAAACAAAAAAAAGAAATTACATAGAGCTAAAGTTAAAGCTATACTGAATCAAGCAAATTTAAAATATAACCCGTGAAAACACTTACGATATTGTTTTTTTATAATATATTCCATATATAAAAATGCCAGTGGTTTAAAATAATCAGTGTGACCTTTTATAAGGGATGTAGTGTAATGAACGCACGGATCCTTTAGTTCTTGACAATACAAGCCATCAAAAGTAAATTTGCTCTTATAGAGCAGTAAATTTTTTAGGTTCTCTAAAACACGATAGAGAATAAGTAAGCGTATTTTTCGTTAGCAAAAAAAGGTCATACGCAAGAGGTATGATCAAATCATTTGAATACTGTTTTGCTAAGCTTATTTGAAAGGGTGAGTTTATGTCTCAGAAAATAACGGTGACTTATGGAGATGGTATCGGACCGGAAATTATGAAGGTCGTTTTAGATATTCTCCGCAAAGCGGGAGTCTCTTTTCAGGAAGATGTCATAGAGATAGGGGAAAAACTTTATAAACAAGGATATTTATCTGGTATCAAACCGGAAGACTGGCATATTATCAGTAGGAATAAAGTTTTTCTTAAGGCCCCTATCACAACTCCCCAAGGTGGGGGATTTAAGAGCTTGAATGTTAAAATCAGAAAAAGTTTTGGGCTTTTTGCCAATGTCAGACCTGTGCAGTCTTTGCACCCTTATGTGGCTACTAAATTTCCCAATATGAATGTGGTTATTATCCGTGAAAATGAAGAGGATTTATATGCCGGAATTGAGCACCGTCAAACTCATGAAGTCTTTCAATGTCTGAAGCTAATGAGTGTTCCTGGATGTCAAAAGATTGTCCGTTATGCTTTTGAATATGCCAAACAAATGGGGAGAAAAAAGATAACTTGCATGACAAAAGACAATATTATGAAACTCACAGATGGCACTTTTCATAAAATTTTTAATCAAATAGCAAAAGAATACCCTGATATTGAAGATGAACATTGGATTATAGATATTGGTGCTGCTAAATTTTCCACAAGTCCTTTAGATTTTGATGTGATTTTACTGCCCAACCTATATGGAGATATTTTAAGTGATATCTCAGCGCAGATTGCTGGTTCTGTGGGTATCGGAGGTTCTGGCAATATCGGAGTTAATCATGCTATGTTTGAAGCCATACATGGCTCTGCCCCCAGACGAGCGGGGCAAAATGTGGCCAATCCCAGTGGCTTACTTAACGCCGCTTTGCTCATGCTCCATCACATAGGGGAAAACAACCTTGCAGAAAAAATACAAAACGCCTGGTTGAAAACGATTGAAGATGGTGTTCACACTTATGATATTTATAATGAAAAAACCAGTCAACAAAAGGTAAGCACAACCGATTTCGGAAAGGCTGTTATTGAGAACATGGGAGCAAAACCTAAAAAACTCACTTTTACTTCTATACCAAAAGAGTATAAACCGATAAAGGTGTCTCTCTCAAAAACCCACTACTCTTCTCAAGAAAAGGTTTTAGATGGTATGGATGTTTTTGTTTGTGATCAAAACAGGAACCCTGAAGCCCTAGCTGAGAAGTTAAAAATAGCGACTCGACAAAACAATTTTTTAAAGCTTTCCTATATCACTAATAGGGGTATTAAAGTTTATCCTGATCCTAATCCTGCCACATTTTGTACAGATCATTGGCGATGTCGTTTTTTGAAAATAAAAGACAGTATAGACTTTAAATGTCTTATTTCTTTGTTGCAAGATTTAGCCTCTTCTAAAATAGAAGTTATAAAAACAGAAAACCTTTATTCTTTTTCCGGCGAAAAAAATTATTCTCAAATTGGCTAAAAAACCAGGGTTCTATTAAAGACAAAGCTTTAGGTCTAGAATTTCCAACAGAACCTGTATATCTTAATGTGTATATAAAATAAAAACTTATATGTCTGTTTTCCTAAGAGAATAGGGGGGTAAAAGCGAGTTTGGATAGGTGAATGTGAAGATACTGATTCATTTTTTTGAGACAATAAAGCAAGGTGAGCGAGTGATTGATTGATGAGTGATATTGATAAGGTGTTATACCCTTCCTTCAGGAGACCGTAACGCAAGAAGAGGTTTTTTTTTGCGAATGGGGTACTATGTTCTGGACATTACTTTTTCCATAGGTGAACTTTTGACCTCTATTCTCTTAGGAAGAGAACTATACCCAATAGGATATTATCCCCGTGTCCACGGGGACAAACTTTTCCGTAACTTTTCTGTTTTTTTCTCTGGGGCAGTCGAGCTTTTATTTGATTGTTTTTGAATTTGTCTGCCTATAAACGGGAAGGCAAATTGTTTTCTTCTCGTCCTGAGAAGCTAGTTCTCGCAAATCACTGCTTTCCCATTTCAAGTAAACGGAAAGCCACTTTGGTGGCTTTCAGCTCTGCGAAAGCGGGAAGCGATCAGTATAACATTAGTATATTAATAGATTTTATTTTTTAATCATACCATATATATTTGCATATTTGAATAGTGGTAATTTGAAATATAACTACAGGAGTGTGAATTGTGATTATAAATAAAAGAAAAACATCTTTATTTTCTTCTTATGTAAAAAAATACCGTCAAGAGGCACTTCCTTTATTACATAAATCCACACAACAATCTTATGAGTTTCATTTTAGATATTTTACAGAAGGTCCCCTTTCTTCCATAAAAATGAAAAATCTTACAGCTCATTCCATTTATGTATGGATTGATTGGCTCAAAAAACATCCGACAGCCCACAATGGGGGAAGAAAAACTTTCCTAAATGAATTAAAAGCTCTCAGTGCTATTTTAAGCTGGTATCGTAATTTTGTGGATGAAAATTTTACTATTCCCATTACAAAAAGGCATAAGCAGCTTTGTTATTATAAGCTAGTGTCTTCTCAACGCCCTGATTACTATGCCCGACCAGAAGAGCTAAGAATTTGGATTCAATGGTTACAAGAAAACAAGCAATCTATCTATTGGAAGCTCGCCATCTTTATGGTATTGACAGGAGCGAGAGTGAGTGAAGCATGTGGAATGCTCTGGGATGCTGTGGACTTAAATCAAGGAATAGCCAGGGTAGTAAGAAAAATCCGATGGGATCATAACACGAGGAAGCCCTACTTGGAAGACATGGCAAAAACAAAAGCCTCTACTCGCTTGCTTTTTCTCTCTTCCGAATTGGTGTCTCTACTGGAAAACATGAATAGAGAAGAAAAAAGCCGACAGTTTTTATTTGTCAATAAAAAAGGAGAACCATTGAAGTATAGCACTATTCAATTAGCATTTAATACAGGTTTTAAAAGTTTAAATCTTCCTTGGCGTTCTACCCATATACTAAGGCATTCTTACGCTACAATGGCCTTGATAGCCACAAGAGACCTTTCTGCTGTTCAAGCAAGCCTTGGACATACAGAACAGAAAGTAACTCAGAGATATGCCAAAGTGGTGGCTCTTTTAAGTAAAGAGACAGCGGAAAAAACGACCAAAGCCTTTAATCTTTTTGGGAACGTAAAGAAGTAAAAAAAATATTCTGTTTCACAGAGGAAAATACTTTAACCCTTTAGCAACTATGTCCACAACTTTATAATCTTGGAAAAAATCACAGCGCAAATCACAGCACAAGAAAAATCAAAATAAAAAACTCTTGTGTTTCCAAGAGTTAAACAAAAAAATGGCGGAGGGAGAGGGATTCGAACCCTCGAGGCGGTTACCCGCCTACACGCTTTCCAAGCGTGCGCCTTCAGCCGCTCGGCCACCCCTCCATTTTTCGTTAACGACTAACAATTTTACATTT
>JAPPLY010000016.1:0-17064 GCA_028819305.1 Bdellovibrionales bacterium | reverse complement strand
CGGCCCGCCTACACGCTTTCCAAGCCTGCGGATTTCAGCCGCTCGGCCACCCCTCCATTTTTCGTTAACGACTAACAATTTTACATTTTACTTGGTCGTTCAGAAAATCAATAAAGATTTTCTGCCCTGTTTTATCTGCTCCCTTAGGTCGCAGACACCACAGGTCCCTCCCTTCCTTTTTTTGAGGGAGAGGGAGTTCGAAGCCTCAAGCCGGCCCGCCTACACGCTTTCCAAGCCTGCGGATTTCAGCCGCTCGGCCACCCCTCTTTTTTTTGCTCTAGCATATTAAAAGCTTTTTGTGTATTAAACTTAGCTACTTCCTCCTAAATTGAGAGCTCTAGCTTTCTGTTTAACAGAATAATTTTTCTCCTAACTTTAAGAGGTATAGTTTACTGTTTAATAAAATAAGTTTCCCCCTACTTGAGCGGCATAGTTTATAGAGCTTCTGCATAAACCCGATAGACCCCAGGGAGGGTATAAAAAATAGGCTTGAAAATCTTCAAAAGATAGCATAAACATAATTATATTGATTGTTTCCCGCTCCCCGCTTTCGCGGGGACAAGCTTCGCGAGGGCAAGGTTTAAAGATTCTGGAGTTAAAAGCTTGGCTGCTAATAGAAAGAAAAGTTACGGCAACATAATACCCAATGGGGTATAGGGTCTTATGAAGACAGATATATAGGTTTTTATTTGAAAATTTCAGTTTTAAAAGCTTGCCCCCTTGAAAACGGGAATCATACCTGATGGGTATAAATTAGACTTTAAAATAGGGTCTTTTTTAAGTAAAGTGATAGGCTTGTGAGGTTTTCAAAACCAGGTCATTATAAGTGAGAGGTACTAGAAAATGAGTAAACAATGGAATATTGAAAAAGTCCGTAACATTGGAATTTCCGCACATATTGATTCTGGAAAAACCACTTTAACGGAAAGAGTTTTATTTTACACTGGACGTATTCACGCTATTCACGATGTACGAGGTAAAGATGGTGTAGGAGCTAAAATGGACTCTATGGAGTTGGAAAAAGAAAGAGGTATTACTATTCAATCTGCTGCTACCAATGTTAATTGGAATGACTATGATGTGAATATCATTGATACACCTGGGCATGTGGATTTTACTATAGAAGTGGAACGGTCTTTAAGAGTGTTGGATGGGGCTATTTTAGTGCTTTGTGGTGTAGCTGGAGTGCAATCCCAATCTATTACAGTGGATCGTCAAATGCGTCGTTATAAGGTGCCTCGTATTGCTTTTATAAATAAATTGGATAGAGCGGGAGCAAATCCCTTTCGCGTTTGTGACATGCTAAAAGAAAAGCTTAGTCACAATGCGGTTTTATTACAAATTCCCATTGGTTTAGAAGAGAAGCATGAAGGAGTGGTGGACTTAGTAACCATGAAGGCTATTTATTTTGAAGGGGAAGAAGGGGAGAAACCCCTCCACAAAAATATTCCAGAGGCACTACAGGATCAAGCTAAAAAATATCGGTTAAAGATGATTGAAGCTTTATCTGATTTTGATGATTTGTTGGCAGAAAAATTTTTAAATGAAGAAGACCCTGGTGAAGATGAAATAAAATCAGCTATTCGTAAAACCACTTTGTCTTTAGACATTACCCCTGTTTTTATGGGGTCCGCTTTTAAAAATAAAGGGGTGCAGCCGGTGTTGGATGGGGTTGTGGATTATCTACCTAATCCCTCTGAAGTGGAAAACAAAGCTTTAGACCAGATGGAAAATGAAAAGGAAGTGCTCTTGTCGCCCACTTCTGATAAACCCTTTGTGGGCTTGGCTTTTAAATTGGATGATACCCGTTTTGGACAGCTGACTTATATGAGGCTATATCAGGGAACTGTGAATAAAGGGGATTTTATTTATAATATAAGAACCGGAAAAAAAGTGAAAGTGCCTCGTATTGTATATATGCATTCGGATGAAATGGAGGATATCGAAAAAGCTTCTGGAGGGGATATCGTCGCTTTTTTTGGAATTGATTGTGCCTCAGGGGATACTTTTTGTGCAGAAGATGTGCAATACACTATGACTTCTATGTTTGTGCCAAATGCGGTTATTTCAATGGCTATCGCGCCTAAAGAGCGAAGTGCTACCGGGAACTTTAGTAAAGCTTTGCAAAAATTCACCAGGGAAGACCCTACTTTTCGGGTGCACAGAGATGAAGAATCAGCCCAGACCGTGATTTCGGGCATGGGGGAGCTGCATCTGAATATTTATATTGAACGGATGAAAAGAGAGTTTAAGTGTGAGGTGGATGTAGGACAACCTCAAGTTGCTTATCGTGAAACCATTACAAAATCCGTAGAATATGAATACACACATAAAAAACAAACAGGAGGAGCAGGGCAATTTGCTAAAGTAGTGGGAACATTTAACCCCCTTCCTGTAGATGAAGAAAAAAACTATGAGTTTATTAGTAAAATCACAGGAGGGCGTATTCCAAAAGAATACATTCCGGCTGTAGATAGAGGCTTTCAGGAGCAAATGAAAAAAGGCCCGCTTATGGGGTTTCCCATAGTGGGGATTCAAGCTATTTTATCTGATGGGGCTTATCACGATGTGGATTCCAGTGAATTAGCTTTTAAAATTTGTGCAATGGCGGCCTTTCGCGAGCATTTCTCTAAAGCGAAACCGGCGGTTTTAGAACCTATTATGAAATTAGAAGTGTCTGCTCCCGATGAATTTCAGGGCAATGTTATTGGACAAATCAATCAAAGACGAGGCATGATTAAGAACACACACTCTCAAAATAAATTTGTCACTATTGAAGCCGAAGTGCCTTTAGCAGAGATGTTTAACTATTCCACGGAATTGCGTTCAGCCACTCAGGGTAAAGGGGAATTTACGATGGAATTTGCCAGATACTCTCAAGTGCCTCGCAACATACAGGAAGAATTAATTAAACAAAGTACAGAAAAAGAAAAGAAAGAGAAAAAGTCATGATTCTTTCTGATAAAGGTATTAAGTCTCATTTAGATGATAAAGAGTTGCTGATTGACCCTCTGGATAGGGATTGTATTCAACCGGCTTCAGTGGATTTAAAATTAGGAAATCAGTTTGTTATTATTAAGCATTGGGGAGCGGATATTTTAGATTTTAATTCTGAACCTAATTATCAACTTGTGGAAGCGGATGATTTTTTGGTGCCTTCTCACTCTTTTGTGTTGGCTGCAACGATAGAAGTTTTACGCTTGCCTCATAATTTGACAGCTTTTGTAGAGGGACGAAGCTCTATAGGTCGTATGGGGCTTTTTATTCAAAATGCGGGTTGGGTGGACCCTGGTTTTGAAGGACGCTTGACCTTGGAGCTTTATAATGCCAATAATTTACCTATTCGTTTATGCGCAGGGCGTCGTATATGTCAGATTGTTTTTTGTAAAATGGATCAAAAGACAGCGAAGCCCTATAAAGGTAAGTACCAGGGCCAAAAGGGAGCTATAGGTACCCGTATTTTCATGGATAAGGAAAATAGTGTAAAATGAATAAAAATTTTGCTACTATCAAATTTAATATATGACATTATCCTTTTTTGTTTCTGATTTAATAGCGAGCAAAGAATCCGATAAGGATGAGCCAGAGCCTAATTTATACCGAATCGGTATGGAGTTTGCGAACTCTAAACTCTGCTTACCCTTGGGAAGAAAGTTACAGGAACCACAAAATTTCAACAAGATCAGCATACATATCTTGCTTTGTCCTTTGTGGTTTTATTTTTTCTTCATAAATCTGCCGTCGCTCAAAGGTAGCTGGAAAAAGGCGGCTGTTAGATGACTTTGCTATTTATTTATTTCTTTTTGGCTGTGGTCGTGTCTTTTTGTTGTTCTGTTATGGAAGCAGTGATGCTTTCCACTACATCTGTATATGTGCGAGCGGCTATTAAACAAAAAAAAGCTTATGGTAATCTGTTAAAATCCCTTAAAAGTCAAGTCAGCCGGCCTCTTTCTGCTATTTTAACTTTAAATACCTTTGCTAATATGGTGGGTGCAGCGGGAGTGGGTGCACAAGTTCATACTTTATATGGAAGTTCTTATGTTACTTTAGCTTCTATTGTTCTTACCTTGGTTATATTAATTGTGTCGGAAATTATTCCTAAAACGGTTGGAGCTAATTATTGGCGTGCCTTAGCGCCTCTTGTTACATACTTAGTGAGTGTTTTGATTGTTGTTCTTTACCCATCTGTATGGTTTTCAGAAAAACTCAATAAGTTTTTATTACGAAAAAAGGGAGCTTCCATTACTCGTGAAGATATGATTGTAACAGCCGAAATGGGAGCTAGCGAGGGCACTATAGGACAAAAAGAGAGTAGAGTAATTAAAAACTTGCTCATGCTGGATACATTGAAAGTATCTGAAGTGATGACTCCCCGAGCCGTTATTTTGGCTTTTGAAAAACAAATGAAGATCAAAGAAGTTATGGAAAAACATCAACCTATTCGGTTTTCACGGGTTCCTCTTTACGAAGGTAGTTTGGATCAGATTGTAGGCTTTATTCATCGTTATAAAATACTAGAAGCTTATTCACATGATTTATTTAATATAAGCTTGGTGGAGTATATGAAACCTATTCATTCCATTCCAGATCAAATTTCCGTATCTGCGGCTTTGGATCAGTTTATTAAGAGAAAGGAGCATATTTTTATTGCTGTGGACTCTTATGGGGTGCTGACAGGTTTGGTGACTTTAGAGGATGCTGTGGAAACCCTACTCGGTGTTGAAATTGTAGATGAGTTCGATTCTGTAGCAGACATGAGACAATATGCTTTGGAGAAGTGGCAGGTGAGAAAAAGAACCATGAATAAAATGTAATGGGAGGTTATGATGAAGTTCAAAATCATCTGGCCTATTTTATCAGGTTATAGGATCGGTATAAATGAAACAGTATGGTTTTGTTTATATAACAGCCCAAAATAGACAGGAAGCTCAGAAGGTAGCCCGTGTCTGTTTGGATAAAAAGCTGGCAGCTTGTGCGAATATTTTCCCATCTATTTTATCTTGCTATGAATGGAAAGATCAATACACGGAAGAAGAAGAAGCTATTTTGATTCTTAAAACCCGTCAGGATTTGTTTGAAGAACTACGAAAAACAGTGATAAGTTGTCATAGTTACACTTGCCCTTGCATAGTGTTTATTCCTATTTCAAAAGCGCATTTGCCTTTTCTTTCCTGGATGGATTCGCAGCTAAAAAAATGATCTCGGATCATAAAGATCATTAGAAAAACTTATTACATATATAAAAAATAGTTTTCTATCTGAAAGGGTTATTACCCTGTTTATTCTAGGTTTTTTTTTAAATTTTGAATATAGTCTTGTTTTTAGTTCTCTTTTTTTACCAAGGAAGTAAGGGTAAAAAGGCGGGAATTTGTGTAGGTTCAATACAAAAGAGTTGATTAATTGTAAAATTTACCTGGTGTATAAAAACTTTTGTTGCTTTTGTTGAAATAATTAGACAAGTCCTCCCTATTTGTTGTTATTGTGTGATCGTAGTTATACCGAACGGATGTTATAGAAAAAAAGGGGAGGCAGAGACTCTCTGTGCTCTTGATACAATTAAAAAAACTTGTTCTCATGTAAAGTGAGGGTCAAACCGGATTGGTATAATGAACTCTGTTTTTGAAAAAAGGGCAGGAAACCACTAAGACAAAGATAAAAGAATAAGGTAAATATGCGATTTTTTAAATTTCCTGTTTTTTTCTTATTAATCTATTTTTTATTGGTTCCTTTCTTTTCTTTTTCCTCTTATTGTGAAGATGGGTTTCGTCTTCCTCACTCCAAATTACACTTTTCCGATAGAGTTGTAAGAAGTGGAATTATACAAGCAAGTAAGCGTCTCTTTTCCTCTTTCGTAGATCCTGTGAAAGAACGTATTCTACCCAATAAGTGGAATGAAGAAGCTGAGACTCCTGACTTATTAAAGACATTTCTTCCAGAAGGAGCCTATTTTATAAAACATCAGCAATCTCAACCAGGCACCGCGACAACAGTTAAGTTAGGGGAACAAGGAGACGAGGTTATGGTTAGGGCCAGGTATCCCTTTGAAGGGCGTGAGCTGCATACCAATGTTGTGTTTAGTAAAAGGGCGCTTCAGAGTAATATGAATACAAAGAACAATTGGTTTGTAGGAGAGGATGCTAAAGCCGCTTTTGTATTCATTCATGGAGGAGGTACAGCAACAACGGGTTCTCATGTGGCTGCCGGGATGGTTACAAACTTGAAGAAATTTAAAGTGGATGTGGTGTCTCTGGACATGGGTTGGCATGCTCAGGGGCATCGGGAAGTTTTAGATTTTGAAGCTGAGATTAGGGCTTTGGCTGCTTTTGTTCAAAAGTATATTCCTCCGAATGTGCCTGTGTTTGTGGGAGGACATAGTTGGGGTGGTGTCTTTGCAGAAAAATTAATGATGATGACAGATCGTCCGCGGGAAAAGTTTTTTTTTCATGAAAACTTAAAGGCTGTTTTGATTTTTTCTACGGCTGTTGATGCCGCTCCTGGCAAGTCTTTTGAAGAAAAAAAGAGAGAACTTCATAGAAGACAGGATGATGTTAATTATAACAGACAGGATGAAGCCACTCCCGCTGAGATGAGTATGTGGAAACAGATTGTCAAAGATGGGAAGTTCAGTATTTTGGGAGGCTGGTATGCTTCAGGAACTATGTTTCAATTAGATCAAAGCCTTCCCGTTCATAGGGGTAAGAAATACATACCGGCTTATGTGGTTGTGGGTAAATACGATCCTCTGGTGTATATTGGCTTTGAAGATTTATATGATAAACGATATAACAGTTTGGAAAATGTAGTATATAATGTGCTGGACTTTCTTCCTAGCCGATACACTAAAAAAGGAGAACCTCTCAAATTTATAAAAGTAGGTCATTTACTCGGAGAGCATAGCACTTTGGATGGAAAGGAATCTAATGTTCAATACGCTCTCATCAGAAACTATATTGAGTTGGAGTTAAAAAAATCGGCTGTAAAAGACATGAAACAGCTTATTTCTGAATCACTTCAATTATCTTCTCTCGATGTTCAGACACGGGAAAGTGTGTTGAAAGATGTAGAACCGCTCTCTTCCTTGGAAGAATTGAATTTGTTTATTTACACAAATCCGGCTATTCAAAATTTGGCCCCCTCTTCTCTTGGTTTTCTGAAAAAAAGCCTTGTTGAAAAAGCCGATCAATCTTCTCTCGTTGGTGTGACTAATATTGGTGATTCTGTTAAAAATCTGATTCGTCAGCAATTAGGTTTATCTTCTCTTAATGCAGTTATCAAAACAGATGTTGCTGAAAGTGTGAATAATATATCTGTTTTTGAACAGATGAGACATTTTATGGCCGGTAAATTTGTTGCAAATAATAAATTGCATAAGGTTAGAGGTAAGAGGTCAAATAGTGAGGAAAACGAGTCAAAAAATAATAGTATCAATATGTTTATTGCAGAACAGGACCCTATGTTTTTTGAGGCTATTAATGATGTTATCAATAGGAGACTGGAAGAATATGCGCGGTCTTCTGTGGATATATCTATTATTGATACTGTGCAATACTTTGCAAATGACCTAGCATTTAGAGAACATCAAAGGGACTATATACATTATGAATACAGTGGGAATACAGGAGCAATAAGCGATAGGAACAGTAAAATTTTGTTGGAAGTGGGGAATATAGTAGAACACTATTACAACCCTCAGGCCAGAGCGGTTATTCTGTTAAGAAAAATTCGGGATATTGATCGTATAACAAATGAAAAGTGGAAGGCATTGGTAACAGAACTGGGTTATATAACTACTGATGATAATATGAGAAGAATAGGTCATAAAGGAGGAGATGAATTACTTTCATTGAAAGAGCAGATGCGTACCTCTGCTTTAACTTCTTTAACGCAATTATCGGTAAGAGCAGATGATATAATAAATATGAGAACCGCTAAGGGAGAGCTTATATTTGAGATAGGTAATGGAGAGCGGGCAGAAAATCATCGGTCGAAACGAACAAAGCAATTTATAGCTAAAGTAAAAACTGGTGATGAGAAGGAAGTCGGGCGCTTAATGGATGAGATGGGACTCTCTACTGAAGATCAAAAACGGTTAGATCTTCTATTACAGGAGTTTTATTTTAATAACCATATCGCCAATGGTTATTTTCTCTTTAGAGAAGAGGATTTGCTGAGGGAGTCTCCTGCTAATAGCAGGGAAACAGTGGCTATCCACTATAGGAATTTACAGCGTATAAATGCTGAGTGGAAGGAGATAAACAGGCAAAAAAGATATTACAGTAGTGGTACAATGGAAAACGCTTTGTTTCAGATGCATGAAAGATTGTTCCAGAAAATAGAAGGAGATATTAAAACAATCAGGGAGGCTTTGAATGTGCAAGTACCTATATCTCCTCCGGATTCTCTAAAAAGAGATCAAGAAAAATTAGATGATCTTTCAGAAAAAATGGTGTCCGTGGCTAATGAATTGATGCATATATTTGATGGTAAAGCAGTTCAGATATTTCAGAAGCCTGGGTTTAGCTCTAAGGAAGTGGATGAAATCCTTAAAGAGGGAACAGAGACTCTTATTCCTCAATTTTTAGAATTATATAGGGATTATGTTAGGGAGCGAGGATATTTCAATAAAAGGGCTATTGTTGCAATGGAGCTGGGAGAAATGGAGGGAACTATTAAAGAAGGCGAAAAATCGCTGAAAGAAGCTGTTATCTCAATTTATGGAATAGGATCCAGAGGAAACGACCCTGTTTTATTGGCAGTTGATAAAAATAACATAGATAAGGGTATTGATAAAATAAAAGCATCTAAAAAAATGATGATAGAGAACCACCCTGCTGGGGAAAAATCTCTTAGAGAGGCTGTTGTTTCTCTCTATGAGGTGACCCCTATAAGGAAAGATCAGAATCCTAATGTAAGGGAAAAAGAGATAGAAAATACTATAAAACGGATAAAATCACTTGGAGAAGTATCAGGACTTGAGGAAATACGACTCAAAGCGGATGCAATAGAGAGGATCAGTGGATTTTTGGCCTTTCGATATTTGATTGAGCAGCTGGCTAAAGTGGAAATGAAGAAACAGGAGCTTGAAAAACTTTCTAAGATGAACAGACAGGATTATATTGAAGATGTGGAACACTTAAAAAATCTTATTCCAGATAGTTCTTCGGATATTCATAAATTGCTTCTCGTGGCACACACGGCATTTAAAACAGCAGAGACACCTGCTCAAGATATTTTATATAAAAAAGTGGAAGATTGGAGTAAACAGGAACAGTTAGATTATATCCGCACCCATAGAAGTATTTTTGGTGGTCTTTCTAAAAAATGGAATGATGCTAGATCCGCGCCCCCTCCTTTTTTACCTACAGTGTATCAGTAATGTCTTCAAGATTAATATTCATCTTTTGAATAAAAGAGCTAAGAGCTGGATTTCAGGTGAAGAGCAAAGAAGTCTTATTTAAAGAAAATGATAGCCATTTTAGTAAAACTTAAACTTTTCGTTTCGTCATAGTATGCACTTATTAAAGTAACTTCAGAAGAAGAGATAAGAGAAACAACTTTTTCACGAAATTCATTTTGGTCTTTTATGTTTTTCTGTGGAACATATCTTTTGTTATTCCCTGGATTAAATTTTATTGGGTCAAAAGGATTTAATTTGAATCTTTTTTTTAGTTTAAAAAGTTCTTCTATTAAAGTATCTTTAGCAGACTCTTCAATAATAAGTTCGCCTCATACCATATATTAGGATTTCCACCCCACTTACTATCATCTAAATAGAGGGTGTATAGACTCACTAAGGTATCATCAAGGGTGCCTTTTCGGTCAAAAATTACATTTTTCATCATTTTCTTATAATAATAGGTCTTTTAATCAGAGTTAAATTAGCCGATTACCGGGGCCTTTTTGGGTATATAATGCATTGTTATAGGCATTTATAATATATTGTTATATATGACACTTCCCAAGAGGAGGCTCTTTTTGTATTATTTGAGCTTCTAGTCAAACTCTCTTTCCCACTGTCTTTTTTTTAACTTTGGATTTTCTGCTTTGACAAGTAATTTTTTTATATACCTCCTCAAAAATCAAAAAAAAGCTGACAGGGGCTTTAATTTATTATATTTCAATTAATCTAAACCGAGTTAAAGTTGATTTTCCCAAGACCTTCGCATAAAATTTGCTTCTGAAAAAAATGGGGATTTTTAAATAGTCGGTCCTGAAATTTGATTTTATTTATAAGTTTTTTTATTTTAAAGGAATAATATGGCAAGAAAAGACCTTGTTCATTCAAAATTTTTCCAGGACGACTAAAACAAAAAAGGAACAATATGCCTACTTTAAATCAACTGATTCGCAGTAATAGAAAAGTGCAGAGGACAAGAACCAAATCTCCAGCTCTTACCCGTTGTCCACAACGAAGAGGGGTTTGCACCCGGGTGTTCACCCGTTCACCTAAAAAACCAAACTCTGCTATACGTAAAGTAGCCAGGGTTCGTTTAACCAATGGATTTGAAGTCAATTCCTATATTCCAGGGGAAGGGCACAATCTGCAAGAACATTCTGTGGTTTTAGTACGAGGGGGCCGTGTGCAGGACCTACCTGGAGTGAAATACCATATTGTTCGTGGTCACCTGGACACACAAGGAGTGAAAGACAGAAAAAGAGGTCGTTCTCTATATGGAACAAAAAGAGCTAAAAAGAGCTAAACCAAAGGTTCTTTTAGATGTTCACTCCCAAGAAAATTGGCCAAAGGGGCTGAGGTAAAAAACAACGAGAAATTTTGTCCTCACGGAAATGGGGATCAAATTTAATTAATATTAAGAAGGAGAAAATAACATTATGTCTCGTCGAAGTCGCAAAATCCATAAAAAAGAAATTAAACCGGACTCTGTCTATTCTGATGTCATGGTTTCTTATTTTATAAATAAAATTATGTGGGATGGTAAAAAAGAATTAGCGCGAGGGATTGTATATGGAGCTTTAGATATCTTAAGTAAAAAGTATCCACAAGAGAGTGCGGTCTCTGTATTTAAGAAAGCTATAGATAATTGCAAGCCCAATCTGGAAGTTCGATCTCGTCGAGTGGGAGGGGCTACCTATCAAGTACCTGTGGATGTCCGCCCTGTCCGTAGGTCAGCCTTGGCTATTCGCTGGATTATTACTCATTCCCGTACCCGAAAGGAAAAAACCATGACGGATCGTTTGGCCGAAGAGTTAATGGATGCTTACAATAAAAAAGGGGCTTCCATTAAGAAAAAAGAAGATGTGCACCGTATGGCTGAATCCAACCGCGCGTTCTCTCACTACAATTGGTAATGATACGGATAAGGGTTCAAAATTCCTATTGCTTTTTATCTTCCATCGCAAAGGGTGGTAATAAAAGTTTGGAAAACGTGTCCCCTTTTGGTTTATATTTTTTTTCTTATAGAGAGGGAAAGTTTGCCCACCCTTCAAATTAAAACAGTTGAAGATCTAAAACACACTCGTAATATAGGGATTATTGCTCATATTGACGCTGGTAAGACCACCCTCACAGAACGCATTTTATTTTACACCGGAAAAAGCCATAAAATGGGGGAAGTGCATGAAGGCAATACCATTATGGATTGGATGGAGCAAGAACAGGAAAGAGGTATTACCATCACCTCTGCCGCTACAACCTGTTTTTGGAAAAATCATCGTATTAATATTATAGACACTCCTGGTCATGTGGATTTTACCATAGAAGTAGAACGGTCCTTAAGAGTTTTAGATGGGGCCATTGTTGTATTTGACGGTGTTAGTGGAGTGGAGGCGCAAAGTGAAACCGTATGGAGACAGGCGGATAAATATCGTGTTCCCCGTATATGTTTCATCAATAAAATGGATCGAATAGGAGCGGATTTTGCAAAGAGTGTTAGCTCTATTTCTCATAAGTTAAAAGCCACCCCCGTATGCTTACAGCTCCCGATGGGTGCCGAAGAGAGTTTTACAGGAGTAATAGACCTTGTGGAGGAAAAAGCTTTTATATGGGATCAGGATAAGTTAGGAGAAAAATATTCTACAGTCCCTATACTCGAAGAGTATAAGCAACCCGCTCGTAAAGGTAGAGAGAAAATGATTGAACAGATAGCGGAGTGGGACGACGAAATAATGCAAAAGTATCTATCGGAAGAGAGTATTTCAGCTGATGAGATAAAAAAGGCTCTTAGAAGAGCTACTTTGAATTTGAAAATCACACTGGTGTTTTGCGGATCTGCTTTTAAAAACAAAGGAGTGCAGCAGATTATTTCGGCTGTGCTGGATTATCTGCCAGGGCCTTTGGATTTACCTCCTATTGAAGGCCAGGGGCAGGGGAAGAGACAGGGAAAAAAAGTATTGTGTCCTACAGACTTTGAACATCCATCTTGTGTGTTTGCTTTCAAAATAATAGAGGATGCTTTTGCAGGCCATCTCACTTACATTCGTGTCTATTCCGGCTGTTTAAAATCCGGTGTTCAATTGCTGAATACAAGAGAAAATAAGAAAGAAAGAATCCAGAAACTTTTAAAGATTCATTCTAAATCCAGGGAGGAAGTGCCTTTTCTGAAAGCAGGAGACATAGGAGCGGTTTTGGGCCTAAAGTGGACTAAGACAGGGGATACTTTATGTTCGGCAGCTCATCCTGTTTCTTTGGAATCTATCTCTTTTCCTGAACCGGTGATCTCTATGGTTATTGAACCTAAATCTTCTGTGGATCAAAAAAAAATGATGAAGGTGTTGCAAACGATGCAAAGGGAAGATCCTTCTTGCTTTATTTCTTCCGATCCGGAGACAGGTCAAACCCTTTTAATGGGAATGGGAGAACTACATTTGGAAGTGCTCGTTCATCGTCTTGTAAAAGATCATAAAGTGCAGGTGAACACGGGTCCACCAAAGGTTTCTTACAGGGAGACTATTTTAACTTCAGCAGAAGGAACTGGCACTTTTGATAAAAAGATAGGAGAACAAAAACAATTTGCCCAGGTACTGTTAAAGATAGAACCTGATAAAAACTTAAAAGCTTTGATGTTTGAAAACTCCGTATTTAAAGGCGGGGCTGCCAAGAGGAAAGAGCCTCAAAGTACGGAAAAGCTTGTTCCCGTGGAAACGGGGATAATACCCGATGGGTATATTTCAGCTATTCAAGAGATGATAGAAGACTCTTCTTATGCAGGCATACTGATGGGTTATCGCCTGTTGGGGATAAAAGTGTGTTTATTGAAGGCAGAGTATCAAGGGGAAAACGAAGAAGGAATAAAAATGGCTTTGAAAACAGCAGCGGTTCAAGCTTTTAGAAAAGCCCTCACAAACAGTAAAAGCGGGCTTTTGGAACCGATATTTAACTTAGAGGTGCTGACTCCAGACGAGTTTTTGGGGGATGTTATGAGTGATCTCAATACCAGAAGGGCTAAAGTAGAAAAAGTGTTTTTGGAAAATCATTTACAGGTCATTAAAGCGCAAGTTCCTCTGGCTCCTCTTTTTGGGTATGCCACAGAACTTCGCTCCCTTAGTCAAGGGCGCGCCTCTTTTTCTATGGAGATGCGGGAGTATGCCCCTGTGCCGGAAAAAATAGCAAGGAAAATTCTCGATGGAGAAGGAACAAAGGCATTCTGATGGAAAACTCACTTTAAATGACTTTATTTTGAATAAAAATGAATAGAATGTAGTGGAATGTCTTTTCAAAACCATTTCAATTAATGTATTTATTAAGGAGACTATCAATATTCCGATTTAAAAATTAAAAAAAACCTTTGTCCCCAAATGCAGCAATAAGAAATGGATGGAATATTTATGAACTCTTCAATAAATAAAAATAGGAAATATATAAAACTATGAAAACAAATAACAGTGGTTTTTTTCAACAATCCCACCAGCCGTTTGTGATTATAGCTGGGCCTTGTTCTATAGAAAATGAGAAACAAATAGATCAAATACAAAAAGTTCTTTTAGAAGAAAATATTTCCCTGATGAGAGGGGGTATTTATAAAATGAGAACTTGTCCTGACTCTTTTCAAGGATTAGGGAAAGAAGCTATTGATCTGATTCAAAATTTAAAAAAAAAAAGGAGCTTAAAGTTTGTATCTGAAGTAACTGACCCAAGGCAAATAGAAACACTATTTTCTGTCGTGGATATTTTTCAAGTGGGCACGCGTAACATGTTTAACTATGAGTTACTTAAAGAGCTGGGAAAATACTCTAAACCTGTATTACTGAAAAGGGCTTTTTCTGCTCGGGTAAAGGAATGGCTGTTAGCGGCAGAGTATGTAATTCAAGGAGGGAATAACAAAATTATTTTATGTGAAAGAGGTATTCGCACTTTTGAAACTGGCACGCGTAATACCTTGGATTTATCCGGTGCTTTATTAGCTCAAAGGGAATCCACCTTTCCGGTGATGGTGGATCCGTCACACGGTACAGGGGAAGCTTCTTTAGTGATGCCTATGGCTTTTGCTGTAGCGGCGGCAGGATTAGATGGCCTTTTATTGGAAATCCATCCAGAACCGTATAAAGCTTTGTCCGATGGGTCTCAATCTTTAAATTTTAGTCAATTTAAACAAATGATGAAGCAACTGAAAAAAATCTTGTATGTGATAGGCAAACCTATAGGAAACGAATTTACTTA
Source organism: Bdellovibrionales bacterium (assembly GCA_028819305.1). GTDB lineage: Bacteria > Bdellovibrionota > Bdellovibrionia > Bdellovibrionales > UBA1609 > JANQSP01. The sequence continues at coordinate 2,447 of JAPPLY010000016.1, read as the reverse complement.
TGAAGACTCCTTTAACGAACCGGCCACCACAGGAAATAAAGCAGATATTCAACTCCATAGCTCTTAATTATGATCGGGCAAATAAAGCTATTACTTTGGGTATGGATTCCGGGTGGAGAAAAAAACTGGTACAGTGGAGTGAAGCACCACTGGATGGAAAAATTCTGGACTGTGCTACAGGAACCGGTGTTTTAGCTTTTGAATTTCAGAAGCAAATAGGGCCTAAAGTTCAGATCACAGCCGTGGATTTTTGCGAAGGGATGCTCAAACAAGCCTATAATAAAGCCATTTCGTCTTCTATTTCACTGAAAAACATTGATTTCCAAAAGGCCGATGTACAAGCACTGCCTTTCCAGGATAATAGGTACGATGTCTGCACTATGGCGTATGGCTTAAGAAATGTAGAAGATCCTATAAAAGCTTTAAAGGAAATGGCTCGGGTTACAAAAAAAGGAGGAACAGTAATGATTTTAGAAACCGGTGATCGCCCTATGTTTCTTTTATATCCTTTATTTTATTTATATTTTCGTTTTATTGTTCCCTGGATAGGGGGATGGATTACTGGTCAGAAATCAGCTTATGAGTATTTACAAAAATCCTCTCGAAATTTTCCCTCTCGTCACTCTCTTTTAACACTTATGGAAAAGACAAAATGCTTTAGTCAGTGCCAATACAAAACCCTTTTTTTTGGTTCCAGCTTTATATATAAAGCAAAAAAGCACTAAAGTTACAGCCTGTTCCCGACTTTGACACAACACTTCAGTTCAGGTGGCACAGTTTTTGCATAGAGATTTTGTATGCAATCCTGGTTAGAATATCTTGCTTTTTTAAGCTGGCAAAATCCAACTTTGGTTTTAAAAGATTTTGAAAATGTTTTTCAAAATCAAAACCAGATCCATTCCGTTCATCAGCTCATTAATTTTATCTCCCAGCCGGAAACAAAGCATTATCTCCAACATCAAAAAAATTGGTGGAAACAAGCAGAAAAAGATAAAAAAGAGTGTGTGCGTTTGCAAGTGCATACTCTTTGGCCTTTTCATCCAAATTATCCTCAATCTCTTTTTAAAATGGAAAAACCGCCTATGCTTATAAGCTGGAAAGGGGAATTTTGCTGGAAAAATTATTTTCTTTTTTCTGTGGTAGGCAGTAGAGAACCTTATCGAGATACTCTACTCTGGATGGATATGCACTTAAGCCTCTTTCTAAAAAGAAAAAAAGGAGAGATTTGCATTATGAGTGGAGGAGCAAGGGGGGTAGATCAAAAAGCGCATGCTTTATGTTTGGCTTCTCAAAATCCCACGCTTTGTTTTTTACCTTGTGGAATAAAACATTACTATCCTTCTGCTTTAAAGAAGTGGGAAAAACCTATTATACAAAGCGGAGGGGGGTTTGTCAGTGTTTTCCCTTTATCAGCCCCTATGAGAAAAGCCCACTTTCATATTAGAAATAAAACTTTAGCATTTTTATCTGATATGGTTTTGATAGCACAAGCTCAATCCAGAAGTGGCACGATGGTAACAGCCCGTTATGCTTTGGATGCAGGGGTGACTATATCTACTTTACCAGGGAGTGCTCTTTATGCCGGATACAGAGGTAACCTTAGTTTAATCAACGATGGTTGTTTTATGATTCGAGACCATTTAGATTTAGAAACTCTTTATCATTCTTGTAGATGAAAAAATAATTCCCGCCAAATATAATAATAAACCAAGGTTCAACATTGGCTTTGCTTAACAAGCCTTTAGCAGATGAATATGCGGAGGCGTGGAAGTTTGGCCCTGTTTTCCCCAGTATATACCACGAGTTTAAATATGAGAAGCCGGGACCGATTAAAAATAAAGCTCAAAAGGCAAATATGATGAACAATATGCTGGAGGATTTTTCCTCTAACTTTGATAAGAATGAAAGAACAATTATGGAATTTACTCATAAGAAATATAGAAAACTTGATGGTTGGAAACTATCAGCTATTACTCACGCTAAAGACACCCCTTAGTATAAGGCATGGAAAGAGGGACAACATATCAGAGGGTTCTCTATAAGCAATAAAGAAATCAAAGAACATTATAAAGCTCTTATGGAAAGTAATCAAAGCAACTCTTGAGAAATAAAATGAATGAAAACAATAATGCAAACCAGAAAATAAAAAAATCCTTAGATTTAGCAACAAAATCATTACTTAAAACACTAAAAAATGTATCCGAGGATACAAAAGAAAAATACGAAGATTCAGAAAAATATTTGCAAGCGAAGCAGAAAGCAGAAAGTCATAGAGAAGAGCTTGAAAAACAGGAAATAGAGGACAGAAAGAGCAACAGAGAGCTAAGGGAAAAATATGCCAGAAAAATGTTTTGGTATATGTGTATATGGTCAGTTTTTGTCTTTCTCATCTTGACACAGTAAAGGCATGTTCATCAAAGTCACTAAAAAACCAAATGGTTCTTCTT